>JADFVM010000372.1 GCA_015222555.1 Pseudomonadota bacterium | reverse complement strand
CTAAATCCTCCTTTATAAAGGGGGACTTTAAAGGAACGCACATTAAGTTAATGACATTGAGTCTTATCCTGCAGAATGGTGACACGAGTTTCCTTATACCTGAAACTTACATCTGAACTTATACTGTAAATTTAAATGTAAGTCAACAGGAAAATAACAAAAATTTGCAAAATTTGTTTGGCATGGTTCATAGAAGTAAAGAAAGTTACCGCTTAACATATTATGAAGGCCCGTAAAATCCAGGAATCAGTCAATTTTGACCCATCTATTATGGTCCTCTATACGTGTTTATCCTTATACCCCATAACTAAATTTTTGAAAAGAATCAAACAGTTAATTGCCTAAACATTGTAACAAATGGGGCGGCACAAATTTTGCGTCTAAACTGTCGTGAATACATGTATTCCAAGGCAGGTTTCTGGCGGCAATTTCGCTCGTTAGATTTGACACCTGAAGACTGAAGTACTCTGATGATATATGGGAAGCAAGCCTTCTAATTTTCTAAAGAGAACCATGTCCGATACGCCAAATATTCTGATCATAGACGATGACCCTGTTATACGTAATCTTCTAAAGAAGAATCTGAGTGTCTGGGACTGCGACATACATCTCGGTACGAGTGGTCAAGAGGCTATAGATTTCGTGACTAAAAACTCAGTCGACCTTGTGCTTCTAGATATCGGGTTGCCGGATATGGAGGGTTACCAGGTATTGAAGCATATTAGACGTAAGACCCCGGATACGTTGGTCATCATGGTCACTGGGGATGTTTCAGTAGACTCAGCTGTAAACGCACTAAGAAGTGGTGCTTATGATTACCTCAAAAAGCCGTTTACGCAGTTGGAGTTGCTCAAGACAATAAAGAATGCGCTTGACCACAAAAAAGCGCAAAAAGAACACAAAGAGACTGAGGAGGCGTTACAGGAAAGTGAAGAGAAATTCAGGACTTTAGTCTCGAACATTCCTGGTGCTGTTTACCGTTGCGCATTGGACGCTGACTGGACAATGTATTTTATAAGCGATGCGATTGAAGAAATCTGCGGGTATCCCGCTTCCAACTTTATTGAAAACAGCGTCCGCACTTATGCCAGCGTTATCCATCCCGATGACCGAGAGATGGTGGAAAAGACCGTATATGAGAACACGGATCAAAGAAAACCATTTATCATCGGTTATCGAGTTTTTCATACCGATGGAACCATACGCTGGGTCTACGAAAAGGGGCAGGCGGTCTTTGGAGACGATGGGAAGGTTCTTTGGCTGGACGGAGCCATCTTTGATATAACAAAGACCAAGCAGCTTGAGCACCAGTTAATCATTAGAAACAAGATGCTTTCACTTGGACGGGTGGCAGCCGGAATTGCCCATGAAATTCGAAATCCCTTAACCGGAATTAACAGTTATTTGTATACCCTTGAAGACTTGTGCCAGTCAGAAGCGATTGAAACTGAAGACGTTCAACTAATGAGACAGATTGTAAGCCAGATCCAGGTCGCATCAGATAAGATCAATATAGTGATTAAACGGGTTATGGATTTTTCCAAGCCCGGGGCGCCCAAAATGGTTCTGACGAACATTAATGAATCAATAGAAGAAGCAGTAAAGCTCTCCGATGTTGCCATGCGCAAAAAGGGCATAACCATCGAAAAATCATTGGCGCAAAACCTGCCGCGCTGCTATGCAGATCCGCTTTTAATTGAACAGGTTGTTTTAAACTTGGTCACCAATGCGGCGAACGCCATGAAAAAAACCAATGGATCCAAAATAATTAAGATAGGGTCCTTTTCAGAGAACAACACATTATTCATCGAGATTTCCGATTCGGGTCCAGGCGTACCTTTGGAACTGAAAGAGAAAATCTTTGATCCTTTTTTTACTACCTATGAGGATGGATCAGGAATTGGTCTGAATATTGTTCAAAGAATTGTTGCCGATCATAACGGATCTATTGCATTGGATACAAGCGAATGGGGAGGCGCCGAATTTAGGATTGAACTGCCCATTGAAAAAAGGATGCATCCCAGATGATGACTTATTCCATATACGTCGTCGATGATGAAAAGACTGCAAGAGAGGGATTGGCCCTCGCGTTAAAAAAGGGTTACAACGTTGAAGCCTTCGGTTTAGCCGAAGAGGCCATTAATGCCCTGAAAAACGCGCCGCCCGATCTCGTGCTGCTGGACATCGGGCTGCCGGGCATGAGCGGCATCGACGCGCTTGAAGAAATCAAGAGCCGCTATCCCGAAATAATCGTCATCATGATCACCGCTTATGAAGACGTGAAGACGGTTGTTTCTGCTATGAAGCTCGGGGCCTATGATTATGTAGTAAAGCCGGTTCAGATGGAACCTTTACAAGTGATTATCCGAAATGCCATTGAGACCATTGCGTTGCGAAAAGAAATTCAAGCACTCCATGAAAAATGTCTCAAAGAGAATCTACCTTACATTGTTGGGGAGAGCAATGTCATTCAGGATGTCATTGAAATTGTAAAGAAGGTCGCCCAAAGCCCCGTCACCACGATTCTTATTCAGGGTAAAACGGGTACCGGCAAAGAATTGATTGCACGCGCAATTCACTATAGAAGTCCAAGCTTTAAGGGCCCTCTGGTAGAAGTGAACTGTGCTGCAATCCCGAAAGAGCTCATTGAAAGCGAGCTTTTCGGATATGAGAAAGGCGCCTTTAGTGGGGCCGACAAGGCGGGCAAGATGGGATTGGTAGAAAAAGCTTCAAACGGCACCCTCTTTCTCGATGAAGTCGGAGATCTGAGTATGGAGGCCCAGGCTAAGCTTCTGCGCTTTCTTGATGAGGGTGAGTATTACCGTGTAGGCGGTACGAAAAAGCGATCGGTCCGAACACGGATTGTTTCTGCAACCAATAAAGATCTTCCTGGCATGGTCGCGGATGGTAATTTTAGACAAGATCTTTATTACCGTCTTGCTGTTGTGAAAATCGAAGTTCCCTCGCTAAACCAGCGGCGCGATGACATTATTCCCATTGCCAAGCATTTTTTGGTGGAATTCAATCAAAAATTTTGCAAATCTTTTACCGGTATATCTTCTGAAGCTGAAGCGGCTCTAAATCAATTTAATTGGTCCGGCAATGTCCGTGAGCTGAAAAACCTGATTGAAAAAGGTGTTTTGCTTGGTGAAGGTCAAGTACTTGGAGTCGAGCATCTCGGCTTGGATGGTAACGGACGCATCGAGACACAAAAGAAGACCGACGAAAAAAACACACTCCCCCGCCTTTCCTCTTCCGGTATTGATTACCCGTCGATTTTGGAATCCATAGAAAAAGACTATTTCGAAGAAGCTCTCAAATTTGCAAAGGGCAATGAAAGTAAAGCGGCGCAATTGCTAAATTTAAGCCGAGACAAGTTCAGGTATCACCGGCAAAAATTAGACACAAACCCACACGGACGGACACAGACACAGGGTTAAAGGCATATGGCGTGAGGTAAAAGGCACAAGGTGTATGTTGCAAGGCACAGGGCACAAGGCATAAGGCCTAAGGGCCATTACGTATCCCTGCAAGCCTTACGCTAGCGACTTGTACCTTGCCCCCTGAACCCTAAACCCCGCGTCTTATCCCCTCCACCCCTTGCACTCTGCCGTAGACCCCCTGCCCTGCGCCTTGCACCATTCCCTTTCACTTCCCGCCCTATGCCTTACCTTTCCCCCTTCTATTCCGCCCAAATAACTCCGTTGTATCT
>JADFVM010000371.1 GCA_015222555.1 Pseudomonadota bacterium | reverse complement strand
TCAAATGCCCGCAGTTTTGTGTGATCACGCACGATTTGTCCCTATTAGCCTTCTACCTTCAGTCTATTCACCTGAATAGTTACGAGTAAAATTTAATACTTCTTATATGGGGCCATATTACACTTTTTTAGATGCTCCCGGATAGTATCGTATTCTTTATCGTTAGCCTCTACGAATCCATCTATCCAGGCACTATCCAAAATCCTCAGCACTTCGCCATTAACCAACACTGTCTCATCCTTTTTGAGATTAAGAAGGATCTCCTTTACCTCTTGGGCCAAGCCTGAATCCACGTGCGGCATAACCCCGACAGTGCAGTAAGGCATGGGGATGCTTTCAGCTATGATGTTAAAGTCGTCTATATTGATTTTGCCCTCTTGGGCCATATGATCTAAGTCCAAACGAGGTGCTGCTCCCACATCATAGGCCCCGAAGAGTACAGCGTATACGACCTTCTCGTGCTTGAAGGAACCCCATGGGATGACGTAAAAAGCCAGATCTTCTTCCGGGTCAAATCCGTTGGCTAACATGAGATTGTACTGTGCCATATAACCGAATGGAGCAAGAGCGGGACCAAATATCATGGTCTTTCCCCGCATATCGTCAAAACTTTTGATGCCGCTTTCTTTGAGCGTGATAATGGTACCTGTATCCCGGTAACCGTACCTTCCCCTTTTCTCGACTGCTATAAGCTCTAACCCATACTCCTTCTTGAAAATAATCGGAAGTATTGAGTTGGTATGGGTAAAGTCCACTTTCTTATCCCGCACCAGGTCTTCAAAATCAAAGGTATTGACATATATTGATTCAAACTTTCGTCCGGTCTTTTCGCTAAGATAGGCAGTTATTGGCTCGAACCTGGCCGTGGTCTCCGGCAGACTATTACAGATCATGTAGGCGATTTTTATGGGCTTGTCTTCCTTGCCTGATACAATACCCTCTTTTCCCTGGCAGCCAAAAAGCAAAGATAATGTAATGAATAGCACAAAAAAAGGATATTTCCTCTTCATAGATCTCTCACCTTCCGCTACCGTTCACTATTTTCAGTTCTTTCTCTATGTTCTCAAGTTCAACGGATTGCAATGTAAGGGACCGGGCCTTGTCCAATTCACTCTTGGCCCTCTCAGGTAACCCCGTTTTTTGATAAAGAACAGACAAGTGGACATGCACCATTACATCCTCTTCATTGATCTCTACTGCCTTTTCAAGGCATTGTAGGGCCTCTTGATATCTTCCCGCCTTAATAAGCACAATCCCCAATCCATCTTGGGCATCAAAATTCAAGGAATCCCTTTCAATTATGTATCTAAGTTCCTTTTCAGCTTCCTCAGGTTCGTTGGTTCGGTAAAGGGCCATGGCCAGACTATTACGAGATGTCAGATCGTCCGGGTCAATATATATCAGCAGCCTATATTGCATAATCTGCACTGAATTGGGAAATTTTGAAATATCCCCATGGGCCCAGGCTAACTCTACCCAAACCAGGCAGATAACGAAAATTAGCGACAGCTTTTTCACTTTCTCTTCTTTTCCATTTCTTGCTGCGATTCCGTTAAATAAGGTGCCTTATAGAACTAATCAGAGTTGCTGCTCCTATTAATGTTATAAGTCCGGCACTGGCAATAGCAATTTTGTTGGCGAATTGTTTGGCATCCAGGAATCGGCCGGCGAATTTGCCTGCACTTACGACAGTAATTCCTATGGCAATTAAAACAGAGGCCAGCCCCAGACTAAACAGTAGTATATAGAAAAGTCCCTCTCCCAATCGCCCGGTACCTAACGAAGCCAGCAAAATTGCTATGGCCGCAGGACATGGGACCAACCCTCCGGATACACCCAACAGGAAAAGCTGCCAGTAGCCCTCCTTCTTTTCCCCGTGCACATGACCATGATCATGCTCATGGTTATGGTCATGCTGAATATTATGTCCGTGGTCATGATCATGATGTGAATGGATATCACCGTGATCCTCTAAGTCATGGTGCTCATGATCATGCTCATGATCGTGGTCATGGTTGTGGTCATGGTTGTGATGGTGTGGATGACTGTGTCCATGATGGTGGAAAGGGTCCTTGCCTCTTATTCTCTGCACAAGCATCCATATCCCTACAGCAAGTATTAAAAGACCGGCTACTAGCCCTATGTATCCGTGCAAGGATTCATCTGTCAGCGTCATTTTGGTGGAGGCGACCTTGGCTGCGATGGCCAGGAGGATGACACTAAAAGTATGCGTTAGAGTAACAACCAGCCCAAGAATGACGGCGTCAATTTTTTTCCCTTTAGTACCTATAAGATAGGCAGCGACCACTGTCTTCCCGTGGCCGGGCTCAAGTGCGTGCATGCCACCTAATAAGGTGGCTGTTAAATAGTAGATAATATTGACTTGCATAAAAAAAATCCTGTTACTTTTTGATCACCGGTCATTGCCATGAGCCGAAGGTTCTTACCTGATGTCCATGCTACACGACACGGCAGCGCCGGTATGCTATTTATCGCCGGAGAGAAATGACTGTGCCGATAATATTCAGCTATATTAGATTCTGTGCTTTTAGAAACTCCCTTACGACTTTTTTGACGTCCTGGTTTTCTGTCTTTTTTCTCAGTTCTTCTATGATATTATTATCTATCCTGTTTCCAAGCTTGTTTATCACTCTGTCCAAAACAGGAAACTTTCTTAACGTATCTTTGGTGGCTATTGGTGCGGCCAGGGTACCACGGTCTTTCTTGGAATGTGCCTTATTGGTCAACGGTCCTTGGAACCCAAAGGGCTTTAGCCAAACCATATCAAATTTTTCCAAGTAGGATTGGCTGACCAATGTGTAGGATTCTTGAGGATCATTTATTACATCTGCCCCTTCCATGTCGCCCTGCGCCACTCCTATATAACTGATATATATGCAAGCCTTTCCCTTTAAGACCGTTTCATGGCAGGCCTTTAAATCGCCAAGCTGTGTGATGTTAACCGTAGTTCCAGTTCTCTCATTAATTAGTACAGACATCATTTGCCCCATGATAATCTGGTCAGGGGAATTGCTTACAGCAATAATGAGAAGGCGTCCTACACAACTATGCAGGGAATTGACCGCCAGGACAAAAAACATGGCATTTATAATGAGAATAAAAAATATCCTTTTCACAGGGATACATCCTTTTCCGTACGCAAAACGAAGACGGATACATTAACTGAACACTCGGCATGGACAGTCGGCAATCTTTTATACATAACATATAGGAATAATTGTAAAAAAAAGGCAGGACCAAATGAAAACCCTGCCTTTTATCTTGATTGTGTCTATGAGCCTTTTTTCTGGCTCGTTTCTATGAAACTGCTAGGGTGCTGTAGGGCAATCCGTCCTGCCC
>JADFVM010000370.1 GCA_015222555.1 Pseudomonadota bacterium | reverse complement strand
TTTTATAAAATCAGTTACCATCATAATTAATCAGTGACCATCAGTGTCAAAACTTTTCTGAACATGACAGACATCAAAAACCTAAGCCTCCATGAACTTGAAGCTTTCCTCGCCGGAATGGGCAAGGAAAAGTACAGAGCTGCGCAGGTATTCAAGTGGATCTATCAGAAGGATGTGGAAGACTTCGACGAGATGACAGATCTCTCCAAGGAGTTTAGAAGCCGACTGAAAGAGTGCGCCGTCATAAGTTCTCTCACGCCTGAAAAGGTGGAAACATCCCGTGACGGGACGAAGAAATTTCTTTTTACCCTCGACGATGGTGAGGCTGTTGAGTCTGTTCTTATCCCCGATGAGAAGAGGATGACTCTGTGCATCTCCTCGCAGGTTGGATGTCCCCTTGACTGCGGTTTTTGTCTTACTGGTACTGGAGGGTATGAGAGGAACCTGACAACGGCGGAAATTATTAATCAGATAACGGCTGTCAAGACCTCTTTGCAGCCCGAAGAGAAGATAACCAACATTGTTTTCATGGGAATGGGCGAACCTCTCCTCAATCTTGAAAATGTGGTTCGGGCCATTGATATAATGATTGGCGAAAAGGGGATGTTGTTACCCAAAAGAAAGGTGACTCTTTCTACTGCCGGCCTGGTGCCGCAGATTGAAGAATTGGGCAGCCGCTGTACGGTTAATCTTGCCGTATCGCTTAATGCAACGACAAACGATATTCGAAGCCGCATCATGCCGATCAATGAAAAATATCCCATTGAAGTACTCCTTGATGCCTGCAAGAACTATCCCCTGCCAAACAGGGGACGCATTACTTTTGAATATGTCATGATCAAGGGCCTCAATGACTCACTAGAGGATGCCCGGAGACTTATCTCTCTGCTCAGGGGCATTCCTTCAAAGGTGAACCTAATTCCCTTCAATGAATTTGAAGGTTCAACCTTTCAAAAGCCGGACAGGTGCGATGTGGACGCCTTCCACAAATATCTTCACGATAATCATTTAGTTGCCATTACCAGAAGCAGTAAAGGCGATGATATTTCAGCCGCCTGCGGCCAATTGAGGGGAAAACTAAAGGGACGAAATATCGCTTGACGCTAATCGGCAAAAGTGATAGCAATAGCGGTTAAAAAATGTGAGGAGTAAGAGCTTGAAAACGATCGGAATCATTGGTGGAAGTGGTCTCTATGAAATGGAAGGCCTTGAAAATATTGAAGAGCTAAACCTCGATACGCCCTTTGGGAAACCCTCGGACAGTTATATTGTGGGTGACTTTGGTGATGTAAAGATGGTCTTTCTATCACGCCATGGCCGGGGACACCGCCTGTTGCCGTCAGAGCTCAATTTCAGGGCCAATATCTATGGAATGAAACAACTCGGTGTTGAAAGGATTATATCTGTCAGCGCCGTTGGTAGTATGAAAGAGGCGATCGTGCCGGGCCACATTGTTATTCCCGATCAGTTTATTGACAGAACAAAGGGACGTATTTCTACGTTCTTTGGTGAGGGCCTTGTGGGGCATGTTGCCTTTGCAGACCCTGTCTGTGAAGATCTGAACAAGGTTATTCATAATGCAGGCAAGGCAGTAGGCGCGACTACTCATTTTGGTGGAACCTACATTTGTATCGAGGGCCCCCAGTTTTCGACGCGTGCAGAATCGAAACTATACAGAAGCTGGGGGGTCGATGTTGTCGGCATGACAAATGTCCCGGAATCAAAACTGGCGAGAGAAGCTGAAATATGTTATTCAACAATTGCACTCTCCACTGACTACGACTGCTGGCATGAAGAGGAAGAAGATGTCACCGTTGAGGCTGTTCTTGAAATTATTAAGAAGAACGTGGCAACGGCCAAGGAGATAATTAAAGAAACGGTAAAGAATATTGGTAACGACCGCTCTTGTGCCTGTGCAACGGCCGCCAAATATGCCATAATGACGGACAGGTCTTTAATACCTGAAAAGACAAAAGAAAAGCTGGATATAATCTTTGGCAAGTATCTTTAAGGAAAGGGAGAAAAAATGATGTTGAGACATCTTAAATTAATGGTATTTCTATTGGCTCTGTCGCTTATAGCCTCATGTGTTTCTACGGGGAAACTTAAGAAATCGGAGGAAGCGCAGATCCACTACCGTCTTGGCGTGTCTTACCTTAATGAAGGAAACAGGGTGCAGGCTCTTCAGGAACTGCTTAAAGCCGTTGATTTTTCACCGAAAGATAAAGATATCCATAATGCCCTGGGCCTCGTATATCTAAGCCTCGATGATTCTAATAAAGCATTAGAGTCGTTTACAGCTGCCATTACGGTGGCGCCTGATTTCTCGGAAGGACACAATAATCTAGGTGTTACCTACCTGAGCTTGGAAGATTATGACACGGCGATTGAATCCTTCGAAAAGGCCGCTTCCAATCCCATGTATTCCACCCCTGAGATGGCCTATAATAATATCGGCTGGGCATATTACAAAAAGAAAGACTATATAAAAGCGATGGCAAGTTACAACAAAGCATTGAAGTATGCTCCGGCATATGCCATGCCCCGTTTCAATATGGGGCTTATCTATTATGATCAGAAGGCTTACAGAACGGCAGAACGTGAGTTTAAGAGGTTGATTAAGGAGTTTCCCGCTTTTGCGGAAGCAAGGCAGAAGCTCGGCCTTACCTACATCAAAATGAATAAACGTGACCTGGCTCTTAAAGAATTTAACGAGGTTATCAATACCTCACAGAATAACACCCTCAGAGTTGAAGCGGAAAAATATATTGAGTTGTTGAAGTAGCATTTTTCAAAGTATCAAAGTATCACTCAGACTCCTTTCCAAATATAAACATCCAAAAGCAAGCGTAGGCTGCTTCATACGCACCCTGCTCAGTTTAAGGCTGCTTTCAACTTAAAGTTGCTGAATAAACAACAGAGAGAATGCCTTGTCTACCAACAAATTAAAAATCCCAAAAAGAGCTACTGAAATCACACCTTTTTACGTCATGGATATCCTCGAAAAAGCGAAGGAAATGGAAGCTG
Source organism: Pseudomonadota bacterium (assembly GCA_015222555.1). GTDB lineage: Bacteria > Desulfobacterota > JADFVX01 > JADFVX01 > JADFVX01 > JADFVM01. The sequence continues at coordinate 658 of JADFVM010000370.1, read as the reverse complement.
CCGGAAAGGATGTTATTCACCTTGAAGTGGGTGAGCCTGACTTTCAAACACCGGATTGTATCAAAGAAAAGGCGATCAAGACCATAACAGAAGGTAAGCTAGGTTATACACCGTCACTGGGTCTGATTGAACTGAGAAAGGCCATAGCCGGCAGATATAAAGAAAAATATGGTGTAAATATCCTGCCTGAACAGGTTGTTGTCACCTCTGGCAGTTCGCCGGCACTTCAGATGGTCTTTTCATGCCTGCTGGAAGAAGGGGATGAAGTGATTATGACTGATCCCCACTATGCCTGTTATTCCAATTTTGTCAAATTTCTTGGCGGAAAACCTCTATTGATTAAAACGGAGGAAGATGAGAATTTTCGGCTCAGCCCCGATGAAATCAAAAAAAACATGACGGGAAAAAGTAAGGTCATCCTTATTAACTCACCTGCAAATCCGACAGGTGTCGTCATGTCAGCCGCTGACATGGAGGCTGTCTCTGCACTTGGCCTAACCGTCATTTCTGATGAGATATATCATGGTCTGGTCTATGACGGCAATGAGCACTCTATTCTGGAGTTTGATAAAGATGCCTTCGTCATTGATGGATTTTCAAAGCGCTATGCCATGACCGGCTGGCGACTCGGCTATGCTGTTGTCCCCCAAAGGTATAT
>JADFVM010000060.1 GCA_015222555.1 Pseudomonadota bacterium | reverse complement strand
GTTATGACAGGAATGACCGATTCAATATGTTTTCTCGATGCAATTTCCGGAACGACGCCGCCAAAGAGAGCATGATCCTTTATTTGGGAAACGATGATATTTGATAGTATGTCTCTACCATCTCTAACAACGGCAGCGGCCGTCTCATCACAGGAGGATTCAATCCCCAATATCTTCAAGCTATTTTCTCCTTGATTAATCCATCAAAATTACAGCTTTTATCACGTTTTTGTCAATAAATATTCTCCACCTGAATGCCTCCTTTTAAAAGACGGAAGTCAGACAATCAAGCCAGACAATCATTGTTAAAAATAAAAAAATAATGTATACTATTGAGCTTTGCCGGGCCTGAAAAGAAACGAACTGGCCCAAACTTTTTTAATAAGGTGCTAAAAAGGCTTAATCGATTTTTTATAGGAGTAAAAAGTTAAGAGAATGACTTCTTACAATCTGACACATCTGAAACAGCTGGAAGCTGAATCCATCCATATCCTCCGGGAGGTAGTGGCGGAATTTGACAATCCCGTTATGCTTTACTCCATCGGCAAGGATTCCTCTGTTCTTGTTCATCTGGCTCTGAAGGCCTTTTACCCTGCGCCTCCTCCCTTTCCTCTGCTTCATGTTGACACGACGTGGAAATTTTCAGACATGATCAAATTTAGAGACCGCTTCTGCAAAGAAAACAACCTTGACCTCATCGTTCACATCAACAAGGAAGGAAAAGAAAAAAATATCAATCCCTTCGACCATGGCTCCAGCATTTACACCAATGTAATGAAGACGGAAGGCCTACGTCAGGCCTTAAATATAGGCAAATATGATGCCGCCTTTGGTGGCGCCAGGCGGGATGAGGAAAAGTCGAGAGCAAAGGAACGAATTTACTCCTTCAGGGACAGGAAACACCAGTGGGACCCCAAAAATCAACGGCCTGAACTCTGGAATATTTATAACGGCAAGGTTAAAAAAGGAGAATCGATTCGTGTTTTCCCCCTTTCCAACTGGACGGAACTGGATGTCTGGCAGTATATCTACCTTGAGAACATAGAAATTGTCCCCCTTTATTTTGCCAAGGAACGACCTGTTGTCGAGCGGGATGGCAACCTCATCATGGTTGATGATGATCGTTTCCAGTTCCTTCCAGGCGAAAAGCCTGAAATGAAAAGTGTCCGTTTCAGAACGCTTGGCTGTTATCCCCTTTCCGGCGCCATTGAATCGACAGCCACCACGCTGCCTGAAATTATTCAGGAAATGCTGCTTACCAAACAATCGGAAAGGCAGGGACGGATAATCGATTATGATGAAGGGGCCTCCATGGAGAAAAAGAAGCGGGAGGGTTATTTTTAGATGAGCTCCCAGGCAGTAAATGAACAGGACCTGATAGAGAAGGATATTTTAAGCTACCTGAAACGTCAGGAGAACAAGGAACTCCTCAGGCTTTTGACCTGCGGTTCCGTCGATGATGGTAAAAGTACACTCATTGGCCGGCTTTTACACGACACCAAGCTGATCTATGAAGACCAGCTCGCCTCTATAAAAAAAGACAGCGAGAAAATGGGCGCCGCCGGAGACGAGCTGGACCTTGCCCTCCTTGTCGATGGGCTGGCCGCAGAAAGGGAACAGGGCATCACCATCGATGTGGCCTATCGTTATTTTTCCACGGAGAAGCGAAAATTTATTATCGCCGACACGCCGGGTCATGAACAGTATACACGCAACATGGCCACAGGTGCATCGACATGCGACCTTGCTATTATCCTCATCGATGCACGCTATGGTGTGCTGTCGCAGACGAAACGACACAGCTTTATCTGTGCTCTCCTCGGTATCAAACATATTGTCGTTGCCATCAACAAGATGGACCTTGTTAACTTTGACGAAGAAGTTTTTAATAACATCTGCAAAGATTATAAGTCTTTTTCGGCAAAGCTCGACATCAGCGATATCCACTTTATCCCCATCTCGGCACTCAAGGGAGATAACATCGTCGACATGAGTGAGCACATGCCCTGGTTTAAATCCGGCTCTCTGCTGAATTATCTTGAAACGGTTCATATCGGATCAGATCGCAACCTTATTGATTTGCGCCTGCCTGTTCAATACGTCAACCGTCCGGACCTTAACTTTCGCGGTTTTTCCGGCACAATGGCCTCCGGCATTCTTCGGCCGGGCGATGAAGTC
>JADFVM010000369.1 GCA_015222555.1 Pseudomonadota bacterium | reverse complement strand
GAACTGATGGCCATGGCGAACCTTAACTACCCCGCAAAAGGGAATATAAAGGGCGACTTTCATGTAGAGGGACCACTTAAGTCCGTAGTAGTCACTGCAAAAATGAAGGCAGACAGACTCAGACTTTACGGTGAAACCATAGACAATCTCACTTTCAGGGGGAAGTTAAATAAACAGCGCATAGATATAAACAGGCTGTTGATCTCGATGGGGAAAGGAACGGTTGTCTCCACGGGCACCATTGAACCGGAGAAGGAGATCAACCTCGATCTTCAGATAACAAATATTAATCCCGGCGATTTCCGCTTCATAAAGAAAAAAGCCGGCAATATTACAGGCAACATTAATTTGCATTGCACGCTGACGGGTAAAAGCACTTCACCGGACATTGAAGGGGAACTTGAATCCATCCATCTTGAAGAAGAGGACAAAAAAATCTCCCTCACTTTTGGAGGAGACCTGTCTGGCAGAGCCGAACTGGCTGAGATGATAAATTCCACTGCAGAGCTGAAGGTTAAGCACTTCCAGGTCACGCCCCTTGGATACAATTTAAATTCAACAGCGCCTTTTAATGTCAACTATGTTGATCATGAAGTTATCATCAGTGGTCTTTCCGCAAAGGGAAAACAAAGCAACGTCGACCTGAATGGCAAAATCTCATCCAGCGGGATACTGGACCTTATCCTGTCCGGGGAAACGGAAGTGGCGGGCAGTGAAAGATATCTAAAGCCAGTTGAAGAGATGAGCGGCGCCCTTACCTTTAACTCCACCATCAAAGGCAGCACAGAAAAGCCCCTCCTTAATGCGACATTAAAGGCTGACAAGGGCCTGGTCCGCTTTGTCGGCTTTCCCTATGATTTAACCGATATCAAAGGTGAACTGACTCTTGAGCAAAATCGCATGACCATCGACAGTGTCGACGGCAAACTTGAAGGAGCTCAATTTTCGGGAGGAGGGAATCTCATTTTCAATAAGCTCTTTGTAGATGAGTCTAACCTTTATTTTGATGTTGAAGAAGTTGCGCTTCGATTTCCGTCCTGGCTTTCATCAAAGGGACATGGAAGAATCACGGTAACATCAAAGGGAAAAGAAGCGACGCTGGGTAGCGACCTTGAGATCACTCGGGCAATTTATTCAGAGGAATTTGATTTCAGGAAGCTAATGAAAAAAGACAGCGCTGAGGCCGTAAAAGAAGAAAAATCGGCGAAAAAAGCAGGATTAAACTTCAACATGCATTTCAGAGCAGATGACAACATAATCATTAAAAATGATTCTGCAGACGTAGAAATGAAGGGATATCTGAACCTGTTGGGGCAACCCAACAACACAGTCCTCATTGGCAAAATTGAAGTCATCGGAGGAAAAGTGTATTTTCATAATAAAGAGTTTTCCATTATAAACGGCGATATTAACTTTGCCGATACTGAAAAAATTAATCCTTTTTTTGAACTGGAAGGGGAAACAAATGTAAAGGACTACAATGTCCACCTATCCGTCAGCGGCTACAAGGATAACTATACCCTGGACTTAAGTTCTAATCCGCCTCTTGAGGAGAAAGAAATAGTGTCATTACTCGTCCTGGGCTATACAAGCAATGAGCTCAAAACCGAGGGCACGGAAATGACTTCAATTGAAGCCCTTTCGCTGCTTCTCCAGGGGGAACTGGAAAGTAAAGTCAAAAAATATTTCGGTTTTGACAGGTTCCAGATAGATCCCTACTATTCGGAATACTCAGGATCCACAGAGGCAAGAATTACCGTAGGCAAAGAGCTGAGGGAAAACCTTACCGCCACTTATTCCCGCGGTCTTTCAAGCCTGCAGGAAGAGCAGCTCAATGTGGAATACCGCGTGGATGACAACCTCTCTCTTATGGGAAGCTGGTCTTCCGAGGAAGCGCAGGACGGACAATTTGGCGGGGATGTGATTCTGAGGTATGAATTCTGGTAATGTCCTTTGACACTGATTATTTATGATGCTTACTGATTTTAATGTAACTTTTAAGCTTTTTAAATCTGTGCAAATCTTATTGAATCAGTGAGAATCAGTGTCCAATCATTTTTTACGCATCACTATCTAACTTTCAAAAGCCTTACTATCCTCAAAAAAGGCCTTCATCCCCTCATCTGTAAGCGGATGACTGGCCACTCGCATCAAAATCGGCGCGGGCACGGTCAAT
>JADFVM010000059.1 GCA_015222555.1 Pseudomonadota bacterium | reverse complement strand
GGCATGCTTTACCTTTTTCATCTGGAGCTCACCGCAAGTTTTAATCTGTCCGGTTAAGTGTATAGAAGGTCATCTATTAATGTCAAACCCTTTTTATCTCCTTACACAGTCCTCGGAATAAACATTTTCAGATGTTTTTTCTAAGAGATCAAGCAATAAGTAATTTCTGTTCAGGAGCTAACCTGTCTGAAGGCAATTCATTTATGACTTACCCTAGGAGCCTGTCGTGAAATTCGCATACAATGGAGGCCCCTTTCTTGCAAACCCTTATTGACTGGACATCTTAATGGCTTTTTTGATATCTTGACTCAGTCGGGCGATTAGCTCAGTTGGATAGAGCGCAGGCCTCCGAAGCCTGAGGTCGAGGGTTCGAATCCCCCATCGCCCACCATTTTTTAGTCAAACCTGCCTGATCATCGCTATGCAGTAAGATGCGATCCCCTCTTCACTGCCGGTGAAGCCCATCCCCTCTGTTGTTGTTGCCTTAATATTAACAAAGGCAAGAGGCGTCTCAACGGCTCGCGAGATATTTTGAACCATTTCGTCTATGTATGGTGATAATTTGGGGCGTTGACAAACAACTGTCATATCCATATTTGACACTTCGTATCCTTTTTGCCCGAGAAGCTCTTTCACATTCTTAAGCAGCAACAGGCTGGATATGCCCTTGAATTTAGGATCACTATCAGGAAAGTGCTTGCCCAGGTCCCCTTCCCCGGCGGCCCCCAGCAGCGCATCGCATATGGAATGAATGAGAACATCGGCATCGGAATGACCCAAAAGTCCTCTTTCAAAAGGAATCTTAACTCCCCCGAGAATTAAATCTCTACCCTCTACAAGCTTGTGCGCATCGTAACCTATTCCCGCACGCATTAACATTTCTCCTTTAACAAAGCTTCTGCAAATATCAAGTCTTCCGGCGTCGTTATTTTAATGTTTTCATAAGAGCCGGTAACAATTCGAACCTCTCTCCCTATATGTTCCACAAGCGAGCTATCATCGGTTCCAATGACCTTTTTTTCTTCGGCATAATGATAAGCCTCTTTGATAATTTCATAGCTAAAGACCTGGGGCGTTTGTGCCAGCCATAGGTTTTCCCTGGGGACCGTCCGGCCGACAAAACTATTGCCCGCCTCTTTCACCGTATCTTTAACAGGAACAGCCAGGAGGGCTGCCCCGTATTCTCTAGCTGCCTCAATGGTAGCTTCAAGATGTTCTTCTTTCAAGAAAGGGCGGACGCCATCATGTATTACCACAATCTCTGTGGAATAATCGAGAGAATTCAATCCATTTCTAATAGAATCTTGCCGTTCCTTTCCCCCTTCGACAATTCTTATAACTTTAGTGAGAGCTGCTTCATCAACTAGCTGCCTGGTAAGGTCAATCTCTACGGGAGGCGACACAAGAATTATTTCATCAATAAGAGAGGATCGCTGGAGCAGGGCAAGGGTGTTGATGATAACAGGACGGCCACCCAACTGAAGGTATTGCTTACTTTTGCCTCCTCCCATCCTTTTTCCAGAGCCGGCAGCAGGTATTATGGCGGAGACTTTAGGCATTAATCAAAAAAAACCCAGGGATTAACCTGGGCTTATATCCTTCCGTAGTATTCAAGGTTCGAGCGCTCTTAATTATCAAAGACCTGTGTAAGTTTCTTTTCAACAGAGTCGATCTGATCATTTGTGGCCAATGCAATTTCCTGAGACAAAAGGTTCTTCACATTATCCAGCATTTTCCTCTCGCCAAAGGAAAGACCCTTTCCATTTTTAAGTTTCATCAGGTCTCTCATCACCTCAGCAATATCTATTGGTGTACCCACTTTTATCTTTTCCGAATATTCTCTAAATCGCTTATTCCACGTTTTTCCATCGATCTGCTCTCCTTCATTCTGGAGCACTTCAAAAACTTCATCAACCTTTTTTGCATCAATAATTTCTCTGAGGCCTACTTTTTCAATGTTATTTATGGGAATCATTATGGTCATGTCGTTATCAAGAATCCTCATCATAAGAAAAGACTGATCCTTGCCTGATATGTTCTTGGTTTCGACTGACTCGATTACGCCAACTCCATGAGCCGGATAAACTGCAATATCACCCGTATTAAACATTCCCAGTACTCCTCCCTTTATTAAAGATTATATGATTTTACCATCTATTCCAAGTGCTGTCAAACTTGAGCATAGGACTCTTCTCGCTATCAGTAGACAATTGAGGGAACCCTCTAGCTATAAGAATTCCACTTTTAATCCATGCTACTCCACATATTTCAGATGAAGGACAAGCTACTTGCGCGCAGATAAAATTGTCATGAAAAATAAGCTGGCTTCCTTTTTCTGACCTCCCTCTCAGATTACATTGATTATAAAAAGATAGTGACTTTATTTGTTATTTCGAAATAACTGTTGGCCATCATATGATTTGCGGTGGTAAGGATAACTGGCCAAGCTAAAAGATAAGGCCTTCATTCAACTGTTCCATCCAGTTCCTGAAGACTTGACAATTGATTGGTGATGCTCACTCTGAAATGCCTGCGTATTTTATGACATTTATCTTATTATGTCAAACAGTATTCTTGACAGTGTGCGAGCCACTATGGTATTTTTTCCGTAGAGATAGCCTGTCTTTGTGACAGTCACATATCACATTTTATCAGTTTGATAGCAAAAGCCCTGGTTCCCCCAATGGGGAATCAAAAAGGGAATCCCGTTAAAGTCGGGAGCGGTCCCGCCACTGTAACCGGGGACGAAAGCCGCAAGGTGCCACTGTCTTTTTTAAGATGGGAAGGCGCGGCGAGTAGAACGATCCGGAAGCCAGTAGACCTGCCAGGGTAATTATAATTTCTAAATTTCTTCGAGGTAAAGAAATGGAAACCTGTTGTTTTCTAGCCGCCTCTTTCATCAGGCGGTTTTTTATTTCCTGTCTTCTATTTTTCATAACGCCACTCATTTTGACGTCTTCAGTCAATGCCGGTATTTTCAGTGATGACCTGAAACGGACTGTTGAAATCAAGCAAACGCCTTCAAGAATAGTTTCTCTTGCCCCGAGCATTACAGAGATCCTCTTTGCCCTCGACCTGAATAAAGAGGTCGTCGGTGTGACACAGTTCAGTAATTATCCCCCTGCCACAAAAGGCATCAAAAAGGTGGGCAGCTACATCAAATTGAATATCGAGGTCATTGTCGGATTATCGCCGGACCTTATTATCGCCACAGCCGACGGCAATCCCAGAGAAAGTGTCGAAAAACTGGAAGAGCTGGGTATTCCCGTTTTTGTCATCTACCCAAAAAAGATGGTTGACATATATAGAAATTTACGCGCCATTGGAGCGATTACGGGTAAAATTGTCGAAGCAGAAAGACTTGCAAGTTCTCTTGAAGGACGAATTAATGCCATTGCTAATAAGGTCAGAAACTCTCCTCGCCCAAAGGTCTTCTTACAACTCGGGACAAATCCGCTTTATACGGCAGGAAAAGGGACATTCATGGACCAACTCATTGAACTTGCCGGGGGTGTTAATATTGTGGGCGGTTCACTGGTTCGCTATCCTGCCTACAGTATGGAGGAGGTTTTAAGTCGTAATCCTGACTTCATTTTTTCAACCCTCATGGATGGAAATAACGCTGACATTAAGGTCTTCTGGAAAAAGTGGGATACCCTCTCTGCTGTAAAGTCGGGGCGGATTTTTTCAATTAACCCTGACCTGGTGAACCGGCCATCCCCCAGGATAGCCGACGGCCTTGAGGCAATTGCTAAAAAAATCCATCCCGAAATATTCCTCAAAGAAGATCTGGCACAAGGGGAGGAAACTCTTTGATGGTACAGCGTTTTGGATTAAAACTGACGGGGTTTATAATTCTTTTCATATTGATCTTTTTTGTAATTGTCTTTTCTATTAAGTCAGGCTCGGCGAAGATTCCCCTATCACATCTTTTTAACATCCTTTTTTCCACCGCCTCACTACCAGATCATATGGAAAATTCAAGAGTCATTATTTTTGACATCAGACTGCCCCGCATTGTGATGGGCCTTGCCGGCGGCGGTGTCCTTGCAGTAGCCGGCGTCGCCTTTCAGTCACTTCTCAGAAATCCACTGGCTGACCCCTATATCCTGGGTGTTTCTGGCGGGGCGGCACTGGGAGGCGTCCTGGCCATCATGTTAAAATGGTCCTCCTTCAAGGGGGGGGTACAGCTCTTTGCTTTTACAGGCGCCCTGGCGACCATTCTTTTTGTTTATTATATATCACGCGTGAATGGTCGAATTCCCAAGTATAAGATGCTTCTTTCAGGCGTCATTGTAAACACCTTCCTGTCAGCCCTCATTATGTTAAT
>JADFVM010000058.1 GCA_015222555.1 Pseudomonadota bacterium | reverse complement strand
CAAAAGAGGTCAATGTGAATCCTCATGAATCGGGAGAAATCCCTCTCGACTTTCAGCAGCCAATAATGTCAGGGCCGGCGGAGGTTGTTATCCCCGACGATGTTAGGGGGGCGTGGAAGGGTATTAAAGTGGAAGTGACCGATAATGAGACGGGAAAGAAAGAGCTTATTGCCATTGATATCGGTCAGGAAAAAGAGATAAACGGTTCGGGATTAAAAGTTAAGGCACTGAGTTTTCTTCCTGCCTTCCAAATGGATGGCGTCGCAGTAACCTCAAGATCAAATGAAATGGAAAACCCGGCAGCTCAAATAGAAATCTCTGAAGGTGATAATCATTGGAAGGGCTGGCTTTTTTCCCTGTATCCTACAACCCATGCCTTTACTCATCCTAAGTATAGCATCACTCTAGTTGACGGGATTGCTGCTGAAAAAGCAACAAAAGGCACTGCTGAAAAAAGTTAATTGATGCGCCCTTAGCTCAGTTGGATAGAGCGACTGACTACGAATCAGTAGGCCGGGAGTTCGAATCTCTCAGGGCGCACCATTTTTTTGCAACATTAGCTTTCTTTGAGGCTATCTTTTTTTCAGGTTATCCTTTCTTTGAATTACCACAGGCGTATTTATATTTATTAGGGGTTCTTTGTAACGGTGGTAAATGAGGAGGATCACTACTATATCGGGTTGGCTCTTGAAGAGGCTAAAAAAGCCTATATTGAGGGCGAGGTGCCTGTCGGCGCAGTTGTTGTTCATGATGGGCGGGTTATTGCTGAAGCTTATAACCGAAGAGAAAGTGATAAAGATCCTACTTCCCACGCAGAGATATTAGCAATACGCTTTGCTTCGCAACGCCTTAATCGCTGGCGGCTAAGTGGTTCAACACTTTATGTCACCCTGGAACCCTGCACAATGTGTATAGGCGCTGCAATCCTTGCAAGAATTGATCGTCTTGTTTTTGGTTGCTTTGATCCTAAAGGAGGCGCTGCTGGTTCTCTTTTTGACATAAGTTCTGATTCGAGGTTAAATCACTCCATAAAGGTCCTGTCCGGTGTAAGAGAATCAGAATGTGCGGGAATACTCAAAGACTTTTTCAAGGATCTCAGGAAGAGATGAGTGTTCAAGATGTCTCGCAGATGAAGTGAAGGGATGCTGCCGGAAGGCATGGCGTTCTGTTTATGTGTTGGCAACTAAAAAATGTATCAGTCGGAGATATTTCTGAAAAGATAATTATATTTAATAAGGTTGGTTGATGTTGGTAGCTGGGCCCTGCGCGGCGGAGAAACGTGAACCCCGTCAGGTCCGGAAGGAAGCAGCGGTAACGTTCCACTCTGGGTGATGTAGACAAGTCCAGCTACCAACAATGATCAACCCAATCGTATAATCCTTTTTAAATCCCATTTTGTTTTCGGTGAATCAATGTCGTATCTAGTCCTTGCAAGAAAGTGGAGACCCCAGAATTTTGAAGATCTGGTGGGCCAGGAGCATGTGACAAGAACCCTGACAAATGCCATAAATAATGACAGGGTTGCCCATGCCTATCTTTTTACAGGCGCAAGAGGTGTTGGAAAAACCTCGGCAGCGAGGATCATGGCCAAGGCCCTCAACTGTGCCGAAGGCCCCACACCTCATCCATGTAATGAGTGCGGCCCTTGTCGGGAGATATCTTCAGGCACGTCCGTTGATGTCCAGGAAATCGATGGCGCTTCAAATACCAGCGTTGATGATATTAGAGCGCTGAAAGAGAGCATCAACTACCTTCCCTCAGTTTGCAGAAAAAAGATTTATATCATCGATGAAGTTCACATGTTATCGACCAGTGCATTTAACGCGCTTCTTAAGACGCTGGAGGAGCCGCCTGCCCATGTCATCTTTATTTTCGCCACCACAGAACCGCACAAATTGCCCGGCACCATTTTGTCAAGGTGTCAGCGCTTCGATTTTAAAAGAATACCTATAAAACTGATTCATGAGCGATTAAGAAGTATCGTTGAGGAGGAGAAGATAAAAATCTCCGATAAGGGGCTCATGATCATAGCTCGTGAGGCAGACGGTGGTCTGCGTGATGCCCAGAGCCTTCTCGACCAGGTGATTTCCTTTGCCGGGAATGAGATCTCCGATGATGAGATTATTGATGTCCTTGGTGTCATTGACAGGGCATTAATCCATGAGGCTGTAAAGGCTGTCATTGATCGGGACAGCAAGGCATGCCTTGCTATAGTAGATAAACTGTTTATCTATGGATGGGATGTTAAAGAGTTTGGGAAAGAGCTTTTGGAACATTTTAGAAACCTTGCTGTTGTAAAGGTTACCGAAGGTGACCCTGCCCTTGTTGAGTCAAATATTGATGAACTTGAAATCATGAAATCTACTGTACAAAATGTGAGTATGGGAGACCTTCATATGCTCTTTGATCTCATGGCAAAGGGTATGGACGATATATTGCGTTCCTTCCATCCTAAAATCTCCCTTGAGATGCTTCTGTTGAAAATGTCTACCCTGGGGAACTTGAGAAATATTGATGATTTGCTAATGGCCGTGCAGGGAATGGAGTTTCATGAAGAGCTTACACCTGCTGAACCAAAAAAAAGGGCGGAAGATAAAAAAGAATTCAAATCAGAAAGTCACTATAAAGAAATCCCTGCCGAAAGCCCGAAGGAGCCTTATGACCTTTCTGTGGAGGCCAAACTTCCTGTCGAGGCTGACTGGAACGGTTTTGTCTCCCATGTGAACGGGAAAAGCAGGCCGCTGGGTTCCATGCTGGAACATGCACACCTTATAAAGTTTGGAGAGGATAGTGTTGAGCTATCCCCTTCCAATACCTTCGAATATGAAAAGTTAAGTGATGATAAAACCCAAAAGCTTTTGCTTGCCTTTAGCCTGGAATATTTTGGCGTTGAAAAGGGTTTTGATATCCAGCTGCTCGACAAGGAAGTGAAGACAATTAATTCGGTGTATGAAAAAAAAAAACAGATAGAATCTGATAAAAGCCGGAAATTGAAAAAAGAAGCCATGGAACATCCAATGGTATTAGAGTCATTGAATGTTTTTGGTGGTAGTGTGGAAGAGATAAAAACAGATCTGAACTTTAATGAATAATCCATTTTAGTAACTTAGAAATAATTTTCTGAGATTTTTGGCAGAATATTATTTCGTAAAAGCACTTACACCCCTCGAGGGGGTACTAAAAAGAGTCCGGTTCATCCGGGTCAGGAGGAATGATGTCTAAGGGATTAGCGGGTATGATGAAACAGGCCCAAAAAATGCAGACGCAGATGGCTAAGTTGCAGGAGGAGGCGGCAAAAAAAACTGTCGAAGCCTCATCTGGCGGCGGGATGATTACTGCCGTTGTTAATGGCAAACAACAGTTACTTTCTCTAAAGATTGAGGAAGCGGTTGTTGATCCGTCCGACATTGAAATGCTTCAGGACTTAATCGTGGCAGCTATCAATGAGGCGATGAAGCAATCACAGGATATGGTTGCCTCTGAGATGAATAAGCTTACGGGGGGGATGAAAATCCCGGGATTATTTTAAAAGGCGTTGACTTTAAAACCCTGTTTTGATAAATAAAAAAAGTTAAGATTTTGAGCGGTCACTTTGCGAAACCGATTGTCCAACTGATCCGGGAACTGTCCAGATTCCCCGGTATTGGCGAAAAGACAGCGACCAGGCTGGCTTTCCATATTTTAAAGTCTCCCCGCGAGGAAGCCCTTTCTCTAGCTAACAGTATTATTGCAGTTAAAGAGCAGATCAAGCTCTGTTCTGTCTGCTATCATATCACTGACATTGATCCCTGTGCCATATGCAGGGACAGTCATCGGGAAAGGGACATTATCTGTGTCGTTGAAGGCCCCCAGGATGTTGCCTCCATAGAGAAGACGGGGGAGTTCAAAGGACGCTACCATGTACTGCACGGTGTTCTCTCTCCTATGGACGGTGTCGGGCCAGATGATCTGAGAATTGACAGCCTTGTGAAAAGGGTTGTCGATGGTGATGTAAAAGAGGTCATTGTTGCTACAAACCCCAAAGTGGAAGGCGAAACAACGGCTCTTTACATCGCAAGACTATTGAAACCTTTTGATGTTAAAGTGACCCGACTTGCACAAGGCCTTCCCATGGGAGGAGAATTAGAGTATTTTGACGAAGCGACAATTTCCAAGGCGCTCGAAGGACGAAGGGTCATTTAAATTGCGAATGAAAGGAATTGTTTTCCTATGAATGGGGTATGCATAACAAATAACGAAAAGATTGACGGAAGACAGTAGGGTATTTTGGTGATGATATAAGATAGAATTCTGTACTGCCAAAATATCTTAAAAAGATGTTGCCATTTTAATGTGCATTTGCTACCATTCATCAGGGTTTAATCCCTTTAAAAGTATAGAGAGGTTTAGGTATGTCAAATCCCCAGCTTGTAATGTATGATGAAGAAGCCAAGCAGATTAGCGCCATCATTGATAGGTTGACAAAAGAGGCGAATGCAAAGGTTGTCTTTGTTGTCGACAAGAATGGGCAGCTCATTTCAAGCAGTGGTGAAACTGCTGGGCTCGATACAACATCCCTTGCATCTCTTACGGCAGGGAATATCGCTGCCACGGGTGGGTTGGCAAAGCTAATCGGGGAAAAGGAGTTTTCAATCCTTTTCCATGAAGGAGAAAAAGATAACCTTCATATATCTATTATTGCCCAGCGGGTTATTCTTGTCGTCATATTTGGTTCCCAATCTTCACTTGGTTTGGTCAGGCTCAGAGTTAAGAAGGTGAGTGAGGAGCTTGCTAAAATCTTTGAAAGCTTGGCCAGGAAGGCAGAGGCCGAAGCAGAGTCCGGAGATTCACCTTTTGCAGAAATTACCGATGATGATATAGACAATCTCTTCAATTAGGTTAAGGAAATTAGATGTCATTTATTAATTACTCCTCCAGGGAGATAAATTGCAAAATAGTCTATTATGGCCCGGGTTTGTGCGGTAAGACGACAAATTTACAGCACGTATATGGAAAGACCAATCCCGAGGCCAAAGGCAAAATGATTTCTCTGGCCACGGAAACAGAAAGAACACTGTTCTTTGATTTTCTTCCTCTGTCTCTCGGTGAAATCAGAGGTTTTAAAACGCGGTTTCATCTTTACACCGTTCCTGGGCAGGTTTTTTACGATGCAAGCCGGAAGCTTATTCTTAAAGGTGTGGACGGTGTGGTTTTTGTTGCCGATTCTCAGGTTGAGAGGATGGAAGCCAATATGGAGAGCCTTGAAAATCTTGATATAAACCTCAAGGAGCAGGGCTATGATCTATCGAAGATGCCCTTTGTCATTCAATATAACAAGCGGGATTTACCTAATGCAGCACCCGTTGAAGAGTTGAGAAAACTCCTCAATCCAAATGGTTCCACCGATTATGAGGCCTGTGCTGCAACAGGTGAAGGTGTTTTTGAAACTCTAAAGGCGATTTCTAAGCTCGTTCTTATAGAACTTAAGAAAAGTCATTAGAATATTAATATATTCCCCGGTAGCTCAGTCGGTAGAGCAGGTGGCTGTTAACCACCTTGTCGCTGGTTCGAATCCGGCCCGGGGAGCCAAAATAAGACTTGGCAGGATAGTTTGCTGAGTTAATTTTTTAAGGGTCAATGAGAGGTCACTCCATTGACCTTTTTTGTCTACCCAAACAGCCTCGTTATACTGCCTTCCATTCAGACATAGCTGTGGAATGTCTTACCAGAAAATAAGAAAGTTTCCAGTTGCAATTATGGTATCAGGTGAAATTAAACTTGGCCCTTGGCTCCCCTCGTTCCGCAATTGTCTTCGGCGGTCACAAAAACTCGCTTCGCTCAGACAGTTTGTGCCCTTCTTCCTCAGTCAACAGTTTCACTCGGCGGGAAGGAAAGGCAAGCCTTTTTAGGGCCGATCAAAGCAATGCCCTTTGGCTGTGTTTGTTTATATGTCTAACTGCGTATTTTTTTTGGAGTTTTTTTCTCCTTTATGGTAAAAAGAGAGAACAGAAAGGGAAGACAACATGAAATCATTATACAGTAAGGAAAGAATAAATTATACAGGCAGGGAGTTAAGATCTCATTTTGCCTATAATAGATTTGATCTCGCCGGTGATTCGCTGGTTGCTTTCTGCGGCGCCTGTGATGTGAAAATAGATGCCCTCGTTGATCTTGAAGATATCAAGGCAAAGGCAGGGATCTATAGTGAAGACATGCTTCATTTTATAGGAGAGTTTTTCCATGCCGATCTGGAAAAAATTATATTGGTTCAGCGGGTCTTGATGGCTATCATCAAAGATGAAATTGCATCCCAGTCAGGCAAAGAACTTTTTAGAAAAGGTGATGATATCTATGATGGTGACGCTAAGCTGTCTGTTTCAATTGCAACCTCTTCACCTGTATCCACTTTAATTCATACGGGGATTAATATTATCTCAGACAATACACCCGTTAAAACAAAAGGTTTGAATGATTACGGAATTGAAGTCGCCCCTGTTGCGGAAAATATTCTGAGGCAGTTTAAAAATGAAATTGCCGACATCAAATTTGCCCGATGCAAGGTTAGAGGAGTTTTATAGCGGATGTCGGAATCTACCCATATTGTAGAGATATTCTCTTCCATTCAGGGCGAGGGGCTTCTTATCGGTACGAGGCAGATATTTGTTCGCTTTTCTCCATGTAATCTATCATGTAATTATTGCGATACGCCCAACCATAAGGTGGAAAAAAATATATGCCATGTTGAAAAAACAGCGGGGAAAGGGGACTTTTATTCGGTGCCGAACCCGGTAAACCAATCGACATTAAACGATATCCTGGCAAGTCTAAAGGGGCACAGGAAATTACATCATTCCATCAGCCTCACCGGTGGAGAGCCTCTGTTGCAGGTGGATTTTCTGCAGGAGTGGCTGCCGGAAGCAAAAAAGAAGTTTAGAAT
>JADFVM010000368.1 GCA_015222555.1 Pseudomonadota bacterium | reverse complement strand
GTCCTGAAGGGTAAGGCAATGAAAAATACGGACGGCTCGTTTGACAGCTGGCATGAACAAAAGATCCATTACGGTATCGCCTTTGCCGATGTTTTTTTGAGCTGTCCAGTCAATATCGCTGGCATTATCCTTGTCTTTATTGCGCCTAGATGGGGCTTTTATCTTCTGGCCCTGGTCAGTTTCTGGTGGATATGGGCCAATATGATGACCATGGCCACCAGTTTACGGTTCGAGAAACCAAAGATGACATTGAACTGGTTTATCACGTTTCCCTTCGGAACTTTTGTGGGTCTGGCTTACATTATATGGACGGTTGTGCACTTTGACGCGGTTTATTTAAATTGAACCAGATATTGACCGGAGTCGCGGACGATGGACGTAATTTGGGGAGCATTTCTTACTGTTCTGACGCTCATAGGTTGGGCAGGACAAGTCATCTATGCCGTTTCACCACGGCTCGGTGCAAAACTGGGTATAGGTGAATCAGAGGCTGACATCGATCCAATCTTTTATATTGATGCGCGTGGTGAAGCGATTTGGGACTCGATGATTATATGGACCCTGCCGGTTGCCGGCATACTGCTTATGTTCAACAACCCACTCTGGGCTTATTTTGGTCTGGTCGGCGGGGGGTGTTATCTCTACTTTGCAGGTCGAAATTTAACAACTCGAATCATGATGCAACGTCGCGGTATCCGTATTGGAACCCCTTATAACATAAAAATTGCCTATCTATTTGTTACGCTTTGGGGACTGGCTGCTATTATCACGATTATTATGGCAGTGGCAGCTTTAGATGTGTAAATGAAATCTATTCATTACCTGGGGGCACAAAAGGAGAGTAAGATATTGGAAGGACATCTTCAAGCAGATCATGTACATGTACTGCTGTCGATACCACCAAAGTACTCTGTCGCTCAAATTGTCGGTTTTATCAAAGGGAAAAGTGCCATTCACATTGCCCGAACGTATATAGGGCAGCGAAAGAATTTCAGTGGAATGAGCTTTTGGGCTCGTGGATATTTTGTTTCCACCGTTGGAACTGATGAAGAGGTTGTACGAGCGTATATTCAAATGCAGGAGAAAGAGGATAAACGACTGGAACAATTGACAATGTTTCATAGAGGATAACCACCTTTAGGTGGTCAATAATTTCTTAAACGTACCGCTTTGAGCGGTTCACAAAATAAAAGCCTCCGGCTTTGCCGGAGGTGATTCACTAATGACACCTTCAATGATCAAAAATGGAGAATCAGGCTTATGTTAAAAGGTATACTTGCTTTTTTGATTCTTGTTATTGCCTTTCAGGCCCATGCCGAGCCCCCCTCAGGTATCGAAATACTGGAAAGGATAGACAAGAATTATGATGTGAAGAGCCGCATCTCAACAGCGACAATGATTGTCAAAGGTCGCAGAGGAACACGGACCATTACCTCAAAGTCCTGGGCAGAAGGGTTTGAAAAGACCTTTACCCACTACCTCTCTCCACCTAGAGAGAAGGATTCTAAGATGCTGAAGCTGGGTGATGAACTCTGGATATGGAGCCCTTCTGCCGACCGCATCATCAAAATTGCCGGCCACATGCTGAGGCAGTCCATGATGGGTTCAGATGCTTCATACGAAGATTTCATGGAAGATCCCCAGTTGAGTGAGTACTACGATGTAATTGTCACCGGAGAAGAGACTATCGATGACAGGGCTTGTTATGTCCTCACTTTAACGGCCAAAGAAGGTAAAAAAGTGGCCTATTATAAACGTAAGTTATGGGTAGATAAAGAGCGCTATCTAGCTCTGAAGGAAGAGCTTTTTGCTAAAAGTGGAAAATTGTTAAAAAAAATGACCATACAGGAAGTCTTCAAAGTCGATGATCGGTGGTATCCGAAGCGGTTTACCTTTAAAGATGTTCTGAAAAAAGGAGATGGCACTCAGATTATTATTGATTCAATTGAGTTTAACCTGAATATTCCAAAGCATATTTTTTCGAAGGCATCTCTTAGAAAATAACCTGATCTTGACCTGCAACATTGATCCTGTTATCTTTAAATATAAGATCAAATGTTGACGGGTTGTTGCCCTGATGCACTTCATGCTTCGACATGCTCAGCATGACGAGAAAAATCCAATCATTTACTCTTAAAGGCTGTCACCCTGAGCTAGTCGAAGGGATGATAGGTAACTGTCTGTAGAAGATAAATTCACACGAGGTAATTAAATGACCAGAAGTAAAGAAGTTGTAGGCATTCTAGTGGGCGGTGGCCCGGCACCAGGTATAAACGGCGTTATCAGTGCCGTTGCTCTGGAAGCGATAAATAAGAAAAAAAGGGTGATCGGCATATTTGATGGTTTCAAAGGGCTTTTGAAAGATCCCATTGATTATCAGGAACTGAAGATGGAAGATGTTTCAAGAATTCATCTCAGCGGCGGCTCTGTCCTCAGGACGTCACGGGAGAACCCCACAAAAGACAAGAGAAATATGGAAAAGGTGCTAAAGGGCTTGAAGGATCTTCAGGTTAAATACCTTGTCACCATTGGAGGTGATGATACCGCCTTTTCCGCAAGCAGGGTCGCGGCTGCATCGGAAGGAAGCATAAAGGTGGCTCATGTTCCCAAGACGATAGACAATGACCTCCCTTTGCCGGGGATGGCATCTACCTTCGGTTTTCAGACGGCAAGGCATGTGGGCGTCAATCTTCTTAAAAACCTGATGGAGGATTCCAGAACAACGAGCCGGTGGTATATTATTGTGGCCATGGGACGCAAGGCGGGCCATCTTGCTCTGGGAATCGGAAAAGCGGCAGGGGCGACATGTACCATTGTTGCAGAAGAGTTCGAAAAGGAAGTCATCAACCTGAAGGATGTCTGTGACATTATAGAAGGCAGCATGATCAAGAGAAAGGCGCTGGGTAAGAGTAACGGAGTGGTTGTCCTTGCCGAGGGGCTGGCAGAGCGTTTTGACCCTGAAGATCTTACTGATCTGAAGGGTGTGGAACGTGATGAACACGGCCATATCCGGCTTGCCGAAGTGAACCTCGGCAAGGTGCTCAAAGATGAGTTGCAGAGGCGTTTTCTAGCGCGAGGAGAGAAGATTACACTCGTCAATAAAGATATCGGCTATGAACTCAGGTGCGCGCCGCCCATCCCCTTTGATGCGGAATACACAAGGGATCTTGGCTATGGAGCTATTACCTTTCTTCTGAAGGGGGGCAGTGATGCCTTGATTACTATGCATGAGCAAAAGTTGATACCACTTCCCTTTAAGGATATAATGGACCCGATGACGGGCAAGACAAAGGTGAGGATGGTTGACGTCAACACGGAGTCCTATGAAGTGGCCAGGAAATATATGATAAGGCTTGGTCAGGAAGATTTTCATGAAGATGAGGAGTGGTTTGAGCAGCTTGTCAGTGTTTCAAAGATGTCGGCAGAAGATTTCAAGAAGCGATTTGGCCATCTCAAATAGTTTAGAAAGGGTATAAGTGGTTTGGCGACGAACCATTTTTATAGTTAATTCATGGATTTTAGTCATTGGGGAGGCAAGCGGTATCACCCCGTAAGTCAGCACCTCAAAAAGCAGTTCGGCTGCAAGGTGTACCGCGTTTCCATCGATGCCGGCTTTACCTGTCCCAACAGAGACGGGACATTGGGGGAGGGTGGCTGTATCTACTGCGGCGAAAGAGGTGCAGCCTCTATCGGTGCAGAACGGAAGCTTTCCATCGCAGGACAGCTTCAGACTGGAATGTCGGTGATGCGAAGTAAAAACCGGGCGGAGAAGTTTATCGCCTACTTCCAGTCTTTTACCAATACCTACGAAAACCTTCCCCTATTAAGAAAGCTGTATGAGGACGCCCTGGATGCTGACGATGTTGTCGGCCTTGCCATTAGCACGCGTCCCGATTGTCTGAGCGATGAGATTTTTGATCTCCTTCAGGACCTTAATCAAAAAACCTACCTCTTGCTGGAACTTGGCCTGCAAACCATCCATGACAGAAGCCTTGAGTTAATCAACAGAGGGCATGATTTCTCCTGCTTTTTAAAAAGCTATGAAGAAGCCGGAAACCGGGGATTAAGGGTGTGTGTCCACAGCATTCTCGGCCTGCCCGGAGAGTCTTACTCTGATATGATGGAAACAGCACAGGTCCTGGCCTCTCTCAGGCCCGATGGCGTCAAGCTGCACCTTCTCCATGCACTGAAAGATACACCCCTTGCCGATATGTATCGGTCCGGGGAATGGAAGCCCATGGAAATGGAAGAGTATATTCATGTGGTCTGTGATATTATAGAAAAATTACACCCCGAAACAATTGTGCATCGTCTAACCGGCGATCCACTTAGGGGATACCTCGTTGCACCTGAATGGTGCATTAAAAAGTGGGAAGTATTGAACGGCATAGATAGAGAGCTCATCCTACGTGAAAGCTTTCAAGGAAAGTTTTTTGTGGACGGGGACAGGGCACTCAAAGAGGTTGGAGTTTAGGCCCTATAAACTTCTATGTAAAAAAGAGGTCAAAAACGTAAGGAAGCTAATGATGCATGTTCATAGTGAAAGCAAGGCAGCTACTTCAGAAAAGAAAGCTGCTTTTGAGAGTTGCAGGCATACGATTACCATCAAGGACCTTACTGTCAAGATTGGGGAAAGTGTTCTCCTTGAAAATGTCAATGCGACCATACATTGTGGTAAAACAACGGCCATCATCGGGCCTAACGGTGCTGGAAAAAGTACACTCTTGTCGGCCATCATGGGTCTCATCCCTTATGAAGGGGAAATAGAATTTTGCCAGACTACGGCACATTGTGTCGGTGTTCCGAACATCGGTTTTGTTCCTCAAAGGATTGACTTTGACAGGGGCATGCCTATCACCGTATTGGATTATCTTTGCCTTTCACAGCAGAGAAGACCTTTATGGCTGGGTGTAAAGAAAGAAGTTAAAGAAAAGTCGATGAGGAGTCTTGAGCGAGTTGCCGCCGATCATCTGGCCAAGAGGGCCTTGGGGAAATTATCAGGAGGCGAACTACAACGGGTGCTTCTGGCGCTGTCTCTCATGAATGATCCTAATATCCTTCTTCTTGATGAGCCCGTATCAGGTGTCGATATGGCGGGAGGAGAGCTCTTTTGTGACCTAATAGAAGATCTTCATAAAGAGAAGCGGTTTACCCTTGTCCTTGTGAGTCATGACCTGTCTGTTGTTACAAGTCATGCAGACCATGTGCTATGTCTGAACCGGACGGTGCAGTGCGAAGGCAAGACTGTTGATGTCCTCACAAAGGAAACGATTTCCGATGTCTTTGGTCTCCATGTGGGACTTTATGGCCATAAGCAATGCTCCGATCATCATGAGGAAATGAGCTAGTGCTCTATCCATGTGATAATTACGGATTCAGCGTCCCTGTGGTGTTTCGCATCCAGGCGCAGTGCGAAGGCCATGGCTATTCCCTTGTCGAGCACTGGAACGCAGCTGCGGGACACCACAGGGACGCCCTTCGGGTTAGCTTGTCAACGCCCACGGACTGCGTTCCGCCTCTTGACAAGGGAATGGCCAT
>JADFVM010000367.1 GCA_015222555.1 Pseudomonadota bacterium | reverse complement strand
CTCAGACAGCTTGTGCCCTTCTTCCTCAGTCAAAGGCTTCACTCGGCTGCGTTTTCACCCCAAGGGTACTTGTCACTTCGTTCGGGCGACGGGAAGGCAAGGGAAGGGAAGGGAAGGGAAGGCAAGCCTTTTTAGGGCAAATCAAGTCTTCGCAGAAATACTCCAGGAGCGATTGTCCGAAGTAAAAACCAAAGCCACGTCCTTTGAGTTAGTTTTTATTTATAAACAATATACTAAATAATTTTAGTTTTGCAAGTAAAGATGATGGGTCTGTCGTCAGGTGATTTTGGCGAGGAAGCTATCCCTTGACCAGGTTTCTCAAAAAGGCGAGGTTAATCCTGTCTTCCTCCATTTCTTTCCCCTTAGGCGTTTCAAGGATTTTGGGGATATTGACAAAACGGGGATCATTCATGATAAAGCGAAAGGGGGCTTCACCGAGGGTGCCTTTCCCAAGATGTTCGTGCCGGTCCACACGACTGCCGAGTCCCTTTTTTGAGTCATTGATGTGGAATGCCACAAGCTTATCCAGCCCGATTAGTGAATCAAATTGAGCCATCGTCTCGGTATAACCCTCTTCTGTGGCAATGTTATAACCAGCTGCAAACGTATGGCAAGTATCAAAACAGACCTTCAGCCGGTCTTTCTTTTTTACTTTATCCATAATCGCTGCCAGATGTTCAAATTTGTAACCAAGGTTTGTTCCCTGTCCGGCCGTTGTTTCGAGAGTAATATCAACCTTCCACCCATCGGAAAGATGAAGCAATTCATTAAACTGATCTGAAATTGTTTTGATCCCTTCCTTTTCGCCGGCACCGGTATGAGAGCCGGGATGCATCACAAGGTATCTGATGCCCAGTCTTCGGCACCTGTCCATTTCGTCGAGAAAGGCATGAAATGATTTTTTTCTCAGTTCATCATTGGGAGAGGCCAGGTTGATCAAATAGGAGTCATGGGCGATGACGCTTGAAATGCCGGCATTTTCCCCGTTGGTTTTAAATCGCTCAATCTCTTCCTCGCCCAGTTCCCTTGCTTTCCACTGATTGGAACTCTTTGTGAAAATTTGAATTACTTTGCAGCCTACAGCCTCGCCGCGCAGAGGGGCTTCATCAATGCCACCGGCGATGGACATATGGGCGCCTAAGAGCATGAAATAAGGTTCACCAGTAAAGAGAGATTTCCTATGACCGTTTCTGCTCCCGCCTCTTCAAGCATTTCCCTGGAATGATAACCTGTGGAAACGGCAATGGTTTTAACGCCTGCTTTTTTGCCTGTTTCAATATCTATGGGGGAATCTCCCACAAAAACAGCTTCTTTCTCAGTCATAGACATATCGATGAGCAGTTTCTTCAGCATGTCCGGTTCCGGTTTCCTCTTCACACCATCACCATCTCCCACAACAGGAGCGATCATATCATCGAGCCCTAAATGGTTGATGATATCACGGGAATAAGGACCGAATTTGTTTGTGGCAACGGCCAGATGATATCGTCGGTTGTGAAGCGTTGTTACTGTTTCAACGGCGTGGGGGAGGGGGAGTGTCATGTCGAGGAAGACTTCTCTGTATTTTTTGCGAAATATAGCTGTCGCTTTATTGGCATTTTCTTCGCCTATGAGATCGCAAAAGGTGTCTTCCAGCGGCTTTCCCACCAATGCCTTTGTTTCACTTAGAGACAGAGTATCAAGTCCGTAATACGGCAGAGTGGCGTTGAAACCCTCCCTGATCGCCTCAAAGGAATCAATGAGCGTTCCATCGAGGTCGAATATTACCCCTCTAATTCCATTAAAGTCTGTTTCTTGCATCTTTTAACCTTTCTACAATTTCATAATCATTTCCACTGACGGCACCCAGTTCTACATTGGGCTTTATCTTTTTGCCATGGAAATCCGAGCCGGCAGTATAAAGGATATTGTTGTCACTGGCCAGATGGTGGAAGTGTTCACACTCTTCAGGCGTGTGATAGGAGGAAAAGGCCTCCAGACCCATGAGACCAAGATCAATAAGCTTGACGATGTTTTCATCACCCGTATCTGATGGATGGGCCTGGACGGGAACACCGCCGAATTGTTTGATCTTACTTATTCCCATTTCAATGGAGCAGACATCGAGAGGGAGAAAGGCTGGTTTATCTTTTTTAAAATAGTCTTTGTAAAAGTTAAGGGCCGGCGACTCTGATCTTGCACCATCAATATAAGGCTTCAGTTTTGGATCATTCCTTCCTTCTTCTCGGGAAAGCAAGGCCTGTAAAAATGTTGCGCCTGAAGGCACCATTCCTTTTGCCGCGGTATCGAGATCTTGCTTGTTGATGGTGAAGTCCAGTGATTTCAGGATGCTCAGCCTTTTTTCAGCCTGCTCATGTTTTGCCTCCTGTATTTCATCGAGCCATCGAAGGAAGGCACTATTTTTATAGTCAATATAATATCCCAGAATATGAAGGTCCATCTCTTCAAAGAGGGTGTTCAGCTCAAAGCAGGGGATGAACTCAATATCAAATATTAAGGATAGTTCCATCCCTTCATCGAGATTACTCACACTGTTATGGTCTGAAAATGTTATCGCCTTGAGGTCAATAGCTTTAGCCATCTGAAAAATTTCTTTTGGCGTATGCTGTCCATCAGAGCTGGCAGTGGTATGGATATGGAGATCAACTTTCTCTTTGGATGTCATTATGACCTTTCAAATTTATCGGTTAGAATTGTTGCAGTATATCATTTCCAGGGACTTTTTGGTAGAGACCTTATAGAGATCTTAAACCTTTTGACATTTTTGTGGTCTTCCAATAATATTAAGCAAAACAAAGAACGGAGTGAATAATGGCGTACAGATCATGGT
>JADFVM010000057.1 GCA_015222555.1 Pseudomonadota bacterium | reverse complement strand
TGCATTCCCCGCGGCTTGCCGCGATATATTAAGAAGGTTGTCTCCGCGCTCATACCCCGCTGCTTGCGGCGGGGTGATTGATTGAAGATTATCTATGGATAAAACTGACGCAATATTAAAGATGGTTGTTGAGACCATTTTCGAAGAAGAAGGCACTTTTTTTGTTACACTCAATGTGGACTCCTTAAATCTTCCACTTGAAGGCACGCAAAGGCTTGTGTTCGGTGGAAATGCCACGCCGGACCTCATCATAACAGAGTGTGGCATTGACGCATCCCTCTCAATTAACCGTGTTCATTATGATATTCATATCCCCTGGAGCCTCATGACCGCCGTAGAAGGCGCCGGAAAGGCCTTCTATTGCAGGCGGGAAGGGATGGTCGCGGATGATGAGAGTGATGGAAAGGGGGCGGCTGACAAAAAGAAGTCTTCTCATCTGAGGGTCGTAAAATAAGACATTTTCACCCTTAGCATCTTTCAGTTTATGCCGGCAGTGCCGGGGCTCGCAAAGACACTCAACAGCCTTCTAAGACCTTTTCCTCAAGATGATATGGGCAAAAAGGGAAAGACCGAAGAGGCCAAGCCCCGAAAACACGATCAGGGCGCCGGGATCTTTATTGAGGGTGAATGTCCCCACATTGGTAATCCTTGTTTTCACGGCCCTCATATTCTGATTGTTGAAATTAAATCCCTGCATCCCTGGCATGGATGGCGCAAGCCACTTTCTCTGAATTATCTGTCCCCCCTTCAGAAGTAAAATCTCCATTGCTCCATATCGTTGATTAATTCGCCCTCCAGCGATATGCAGGTTATTCTCATCGATTGATCTGCTCATCCCCGGTGAAAGAAGAAAGGTTGAATTCTGGCCATGGCCGCTAACATTTATTTCAAAACCCTGAATTATAGGCTGAACGTTTTTGATGTAAACGGCGACATCTCCATAAATGAGTGGTGAATTGACGCCTATTTTTTTCCCTTTGACGGCCTTTCTGTTTTTCATGAGAGTGATCTCTCCACTCATTTCTTCAGGATAACCCTCTTTTGCCAGCTTCATATGGAGGTCGCCTATCTTGATGGCAAGATTTTTCGACTCTTTAATCTGGACGATCTCTCCAGTGGTTGCTCTAATCTCACCTCCTTTGAAGCCAAAAAGACTTCCCACGAGATGTCCGAAAAGGGCTATTAAAAAACCTATATGTGCCAGATAGGGTAGAAATGTTTTTAGCCTGACCCCTTTTTTTTCAATATCTTCGCTAACAAGAGACAGCTCTTCTGCCTCCTTACTTAATCCTTTTCCCCGCCATGCTTTGATGAGGGAGGATAGGCGGTCGTAGGTGCAAAAAACAGTGTTCAATGAAAAGAAAAAAAGGAGGATAATCAGGGAGAAGATCCACCAAGATGCAGAAGTGGGGCTTTTGAGGAGCCAATTGACAAGCAGGGTATGGTCTATCCCGCTATAGCCCTCAGATGAGTTGAGAAGAATAAAGGATCCTATGATTGTATTGATCACAATCAGGTAGGTAAGGATGATGGTGAGTTTTATAGAGGATAAATATTTATACAGACTCTTCATTTTGACCTTTTAATCTAAAAACCTCAGTTAGGCACAGATAAATCTCTTGAGGAATTTTTTTTTACCACGAAGGTTAAACCTTTCTTTGATATAAGGCTTTGAAAAATCATAATAAATCAGTGTAATCAAGTCGACCTAGTATTTCTTCTCAGAGCGATTCTGCGAAGCTAAAATCTGTGTCCAAATGCTTTTTTCGGGTTTAAAAGTTAGAGTGCGTGAGAGTTCTTCATCAATAGTCCCACCCCGACATAGGTAAAGATGACAACAATGAAGCCGAATATGGTCATCCATGCCACAGGTTTTCCCCGCCACCTTTTTAAATAGTGACCATGAACGATCCCGGCAAAATAAAACCATAGAATGAAAGACCAGATTGTTTTTGGTTCCCAAAACCAGTAATTTCCCCAGGCGAGATAGGCCCATATGGCGCCGCTGAACATTGCAAAGGAGAAGAGAGAAAAACCCCAGACATTTGCACTGTTTGTTATCTCTTCATACTTTTTTTGTATAGCGAACTCTTTCCCTGAAGATAGAAGAAAGAAAAATGCCGAAGCAAATGAGATAGTAAAAAGGGCATAGCCTGCAAAGGAGGCCATTACATGTATTTCAAACCAGATGGTTTTCAGTGCGATATAAAGTGGTGTAACCTTATGGTCCGCGAGTATGGCAAGGATAAATAGTCCAATAGCAACAGCTATGGAGATGAAAGCTATTTCTTTTATCCCGTACCTGATGATGTAAATAAGGGTTGCAAAGGCAACACAGAAGCTGAAGAAAAGAAGCGTTTCATAAAGGTTGGCCATGGGCGCATGGCCAACATGCCAGGTCCTCAATATTAAGGCAATGAGATGTAGAATGATTGCTGAAAGGAGAAAAAATCCGGGCAAAACAGTGTTCTTTCTTTTTATTAATTGAAAGGCTTCGATGATCAGGAAAAACAGATAAAGGGATGTGGCGCAGATAGAGAGGGTATCTATTGCACTTGGCAAATCAGTTCTCCTTCCCGGATATTAAATTTGAAATATGGTTGGCAAGAACTCTTGCCAGGATAAAATCACCCTCAAGACCCAAAGTAGTTATGACCTCTTTTCCGCTTATAAAGAGGTTCCCATAGGGTGTGAATGGTGAGATTATGCCTACATTCAATGGTCCTTTAATCGGCCCTTTAAAAATATAATCGTCTTTTGATAGAGGCTCTCTGTCAAACCTGTAGATTATCTCAAAGCGCTCATCTAGAAATGGCATCAGCTTACGCAGCGTTTCGATTACTGACTGCTCAAAGGCGTCGGCACTTTCTGGATTTGCAGATTTTATATCCTTGGAGTCTTCCACCCGTGTACTTACCTTGAGCAATCTCGTTCCGTCCTGCGCCTGCTTCTCGTATCCGGGCGGTTGAATCTGGAGTATTAAGGGTGAGCTGGAACCCCTGTCGATGACAACATCGTCATGCATTCCGACGGGTACTTTGTTTTTATCCACAATTATGAAGACTGAGCGCCAACGTCCCCACCTTTTATTCGATTCCAGCGTTTCCCTAAAAGCTTTTGTGAAAAGGCTTTTTGGCAACAGCTGGGAAAGAATTGAAAGGCCGGTATTGTATATGAGGGCTTTTGTGTGAATAGTTTCGTAGGATCCGTAGGTGGTAATGCCAAGCACCCTTTTCTTTTGGATAGTCAATTTATCTATGCCTGACAATGGATAAACGCTGACACCGGCATCTTTTAATTTTCCCTTTATAAGAGACTTGAGCGCTGTCATTCCACCCCGGGGAACGCATCCTCTTGGATTGCCTAAGTGTAATGGAAAACAGTTTGTTTTTAAGTAGCCTGGGAAAAGGGGGGTGGCGTAATCAAGACAGAGAGAAAGAATGTTTTTCAATGATGCCGAGAATCCACCTGTCTCGACTTTGTCCTGAAAGAAATCACCAAGGGTGTTGATATTCCTTTTCTTACCCCTGATAGTGTCATCCAGCTTTCCCTTCATGCCATGTGAAGGCAGCACTCTCTTTTTGTTATGAAGCGCATGGATCAGCTTTTCTCTGGACTCTACGCCACTACGCAATAAGGACAGAGTAGATTGAGCCTCTTCAGGAAACTCTCTTTCAAACTCGTCCGTAATGTTTTCCCAGCTGCCATGGAAACCAAGACGATGCCCTTCTGTTATTACCTGGAAAAAAGGCTGTGAAGGGTAGAATAGTTCTGTATCGCTGAGGTCAATGCCAAGGATGGAAAGAATGTCCCTCACACCCGGACTCTCAGATAGTTTGCTTGAATGGAACATCTGCAGATCCAGTTTATGGCCCTTGATTATCTTTTCCTGGCAATCTTCATCGTCGAGAACCAGCACATGGACGCCCTGATTATTCAAAAGGGCTGCAGCGAGCAGCCCCGACAATTGACCGCCTGCAATTATGACATCATAGGATTTTTGTATGCTCATGTAAGTGAAAACTCCAACTGTAATTATGTGTTGTTGCAGACGTGAAGTTGAAAGGAAGGTGAAAAGTTACTAGCAGGCAAATCTCCTGAATTTTATTGTTATTGGGAGGAATAATATTCCTCATTTTATGCATTATGATTCAGCTTAGCTTTGCCTGGCGAAACTATTTATTTTGAGTCAATGAAAACCTTTCTACCTTCCACTCTCAGTTTTCCATGGGCAAAGAGTTTGACTGCCTTTGCATAGAGGCGATGTTCTTCAATAAGGATTCTATTAGACAGTGATTCCGCTGTGTCATCGTCAAGGACGGGTATGGCAGACTGGATTATAATCGGCCCCCTATCCATTCCTTCATCGACAAAGTGGACTGTACAGCCGGACACTTTGACCCCATATTCTATTGCCTGCCTCTGCGCATGAAGCCCTTTGAAAGAGGGCAACAGGGAAGGGTGGATATTCATGATTCTAAGGGGGAAAGTTTCTATGAGGGCTTTTCCCACTATTTTCATATAACCTGCCAAAAGAACGAGGTCTATTTCCTCTTCCGTCAAAACCTCAATTAACTTCTTGTCGTATTCTTCTTTAGAAAGGGATCTGGAATCAACAACCTTTGTTTTTATACCTCTTTTTTCTGCTGCTTCAATCGCTTTTGCCTCTTTACTATTGCTGAAGAGAAAGGCTATGTCGGCATTGATTTCACCACGCGAAATGGCATCGGCAATGGCAATAAAGTTGCTCCCTCTACCTGATGCGAGAACAGCTATTTTTATTGTTTCTTTTTTCCGTGTCATTTAAGAATAACTTTACCGTCATCGTTTGCAGAAGGGAGAGCTTTGCCAAGAATATATGCCTCTTCACCACTTTCCTTCAAGGTCTCGATGATACTCTCTGCGTCTTTGTCTTCACAAAACAATGTAAATCCTATACCGTTATTGAAGACCCTGTACATTTCATTTTCATCGATATTGCCTCCCTCTTGGATGACCTTAAATATGTGAGGAATTTCCCACGCCGCCCTGTCGATACTGACATCAACACCTTTGGGAAGTATCCTGGGTATGTTTTCAATAAGTCCTCCCCCTGTGATGTGTGCCATTCCTTTAATGGTAAACTTTTTTAGAAGGCCAAGGACAGGCTTTACGTATATTCTGGTGGGTGTAAGCAGGAGTTCTCCCACGCTTTTATCGGTACCCTCGAGTGTTTGTGATATGTCGAGGCCCATGATCTCAAAGAGGACCTTTCGTGCAAGGGAATAGCCGTTACTGTGCAATCCGCTCGATTTGAGGCCGATGACGGCGTCACCCGGTGTAATGGTTGATCCGTCTATGATTTTTTCTTTTTCGACAATACCTACAGAAAAGCCCGCAAGGTCATATTCGCCCTTTCCATAAAAGCCGGGCATTTCAGCTGTTTCTCCGCCTATAAGCGCGCAGCCTGCCTCTTCACAACCCCTTGCAATCCCTTCGACAACCTCTGCTGCCTTATCCGTTTCCAGCAAACCTGTTCCGAAATAATCAAGAAAAAAGAGTGGCTCTGCGCCCTGAACGAGTATGTCATTAACACACATGGCAACAAGATCGATTCCCACCGTATTATGAATATCCGTCAGGAATGCGATTTTAAGCTTCGTACCGACACCATCGGTAGAAGAAACGAGAACGGGTTCTTTGTATTTTCCCTGAGATAATTCAAATAGACCTCCAAAACCACCGAGACCTGTCAACACTTCAGGGCGAAAAGTCTTTTTGACGAGAGGCTTTATCTTGCTGACGAAGCGATTGCCCTCTTCGATATTCACGCCTGAAGAGGCATATGTTATACTGTTTTTTTTCAATTGTTTGCTCCTCAATTAAGGAGCATAAAATAGCTTAAAATGTCACTATATGTCAAACCCTTTGTCTGAAATAAGGAAATGTCAAAAACTTGCCAGGAGACTGTCTGACTTATGAAGTCGTCAGGATTGGCATATCCCGAATATATGGCGTGGTCCCCAGCATCGCCTGTGGCATAATTGCCACAGCTTGTGTGAGAAAAAAACACAGTGATCGTAAAAAAACACAGAAAAAGCTTGTGAAGACAGAGAAAGTCGATAGAAAAGTGATGAAAATAGGCTGAAATGCAAATGGCATGATATTTGTATGTCATGCTATGTGTATGTGAAGTCAGGCAATGGTTTTATCGTTGTTAATTAAACAGATAATGAAGCCTCCATTTAAATAATGAGGTCTTAAATATAAGGATTATGACCAATGTATAGCCAGAGAACAATAAAAGAGCCGGTAGCTTGCGTTGGTATCGGTCTTCACACAGGTAAAAAGG
>JADFVM010000366.1 GCA_015222555.1 Pseudomonadota bacterium | reverse complement strand
TTTTTGAATAGTGGTGAGGTGGGAATCAAATGTCTTGAAAGTGAAGTTTTACGGGGAAAACCTAAATATTTAATTATTCAAATTCCCATCCTATGGCCGGGGACAGAGTTGAAAAACTTTGCCATGAAGATTCATACTTTTCTTTGACGGCCAAAGAAGAAGTATGCAAAAGAAAAGCCGCCCACAACTTTGGCCTTCGGCTTCCCTCGTTCAGGCAGATGATTGCGGCGGGGACAAAAACTCGCTTTGCTCAGACAGTTTGTCCCCTTCTTCCGCAATCATCTGCTTCACTCGGCTTCGTTGAACGGGAATAGAAAAGATTAGCAAGCCCTTTTAGGGCAAAATAAGGCCACGTTCCTTGGGCGTGGATTATTTAATAGACACCCTAAATAGTTGGAACTTTTTTTGAATAATCTTGTCATAAAGTAGCGAAAATCAGTAAAATTTTTTTCACAACTATTGCATTTTAAAGCGATAATTGATATATTATTAGCACTCAGCTCGTTAGAGTGCTAATAGAGGCACCCTTAAGGTTTTGATGAATTGAGCAAGGGAGAGAAAAAATGTATGCATTAACGAAGACAAACGACATTTCACTTTATCTTAATGAGATAAACAGATATCCGCTCCTGACACAGCAGGAGGAGTATGATCTTGCTGTCCGCCTCAAGGAATATGGCGACAAAGAGTCTGCCCATAAGCTGGTTACTGCCAATCTTCGTTTTGTTGTTAAGATAGCTCATGAATACAGTAACTATGCCGTGAAGCTCCTTGATATTATCCAGGAAGGAAATATGGGGCTTCTTCTGGCTGTTAAAAAGTTTAATCCCTACAAAGGGTATCGTCTTATCACCTACGCCGTCTGGTGGATCAAGGCCCGTATACAGGAATATATTATAAAAAACTGGAGTCTTGTAAAAATCGGGACAACGCAGGCCCAAAAAAAGCTCTTCTATAAGTTGAATCAGGAAAAAGCCAAGCTGGGGGAAGGGACCGATTATGGCACCATTGCTAAAAACCTCGATGTGAAAGAGGTTGAAGTGGAAGAAATGGACCTTCGCATGAGCGCCAGGGATTTTTCCCTCGATGCCGCCGTTGATGAAGAGGGGAAAACGACCCACATCGATCTGCTTCCCAGCACCCTGGCCAATCAGGAACAGATTGTTGCCGAAGCTCAGGAAAAGGCGGTCATAAAAAGAGACATTGGAGAGGTCCTTTCTACGATGAAGGACAGGGACCGGTTCATTATAGAGAAAAGACTGATGGCCGATGATCCCATGACTCTGCAGGCGTTGGGAGACCACCTTGGTGTTTCCAGGGAGCGGGCAAGACAACTGGAAGCCAGAATAAAGGACACATTAAGGAGCAGTCTATGTCAGAAACAGTTGACCTGGAACTCCTGAACAAGGAAGTTGTTGGAAAAAGCAGTTTTGTTGACTCCATTCTTTCTGAAGTAGGAAAGGTTATCGTTGGTCAGAGGGACTTTGTCGAGCGTCTCCTCATGGGCCTTCTCACGGGTGGTCATATCCTCGTCGAGGGCATCCCCGGTCTTGCCAAGACACTTACCATTAATTCACTTTCCGATGCAATTCATGCCGATTTTAAAAGGATTCAGTTTACACCCGATCTCCTGCCCGCAGACCTCGTAGGAACGGAGATATACAATCAGAAAGACCACTCCTTTTCCGTAAAAAAAGGGCCCGTATTTGCCAATATTGTGCTGGCAGACGAGGTGAACAGGGCGCCCGCCAAAGTGCAGAGCGCGCTTCTTGAGGCGATGCAGGAAGGACAGGTCACCATCGGGGATGAAACCTTTCCACTGGAAGACGCTTTTTTAGT
>JADFVM010000056.1 GCA_015222555.1 Pseudomonadota bacterium | reverse complement strand
TTTTCTCCTTTCCTTTGGGGGGACTGATAGCATCACATTGCTATGTGATTTGTCTACCAGTATTTTTTTTGTAGTGACTCAGCTATCGCGGGATCGTACTGCGATATGAAGCGCATAAGGTTAATCGCTTCTTGCTCCCGATGCAAATTTATATAGCGTGGAATTGCATTCTGATAAGCCCATGAAGCCGCTTTTCTGTTGCCCTGCTGTAAAAATATATTGCCTAATTCAGCCGCAGCTTCCGGCTGATCTGGATAGTCAAACATCAACTTTTCATAAGTTACCTGAGCAGCCCCTGCTTTCCCATCCCAGTATAGTTTCCTTACTTCATCTAATGCTGCGAAATAATCTGATGGTTTTATTGAAGAGCTGTCACCTGCTGGCATCTCAGGACGCCCTTGCATGAGGGTCGGGGATTGATCAGGAGCTGAAGGGGTATAAGATGATAGTGCTATTTCCTCTCTATTGCCTTTACTGGCAGAAGAATTTAACTCTGATCCATTTTCCTCAGGAATATAATCATCCGGTGGGAAATTTGATCCCTCACCCGAGAAAACATTGCTCTCTACTGGTTCGGCAGGTTTATTTATCTCGGAATTTTCCGGAATCACCTGAGCCCAGGGGTCATGGGTATTTCGTTTAACTTGATCTACCTCTACAGTTTGATCTTTTTTCTCAGCATCATTCGTCGAAAGCTTTGATGGCTTCTTCTTTACACTACTTTGCTTTTTATTTACTTTTTCACTCGCAACCGTTTCATCTTTAACTGACTGATCAGATTTACCAGTCAAGTGATAAAAATCTTCCTTCAGACTTTCACGGAATACGAAGCCTAATGACAATGAAACAAGTACAGTGACTAATAAAAGATGACAGAGCAGCCAACGAAGGATTTTCATGTTTTTTTCTCTATACTGAAATAAACGCTATTTTTTTGATTTAGTCCGATTCTTTTTTTTCTTCTTTGCCGGGCCTGTAACAAATAAAGATCTTGAAAGACGCCAGACTTCTCCAGCGGCTTTATTGGCAGGCATCATTTCAAAAACAGCCAGACCTTCGCTAAATGCTCTTCTATACGCTGTACGCTGATATAGATAAGCTTTTTGCATATTAAGACCACTGATCATCGACAAAGCCTCCATTGCCTCCTCTGTCTCCGTGACTTTAGGATGTGTGTCCGCACGGTTGATTAAACCGGTGACAATGGTTCCTTCTTTACAATTTTTCCGGATAAGATCCATAAAACGTTGTGTCGACCAGACGTCTGCCTGGGAGGGCGCTACCGGGACAACCACGCGACCTGCGATAGACAAGGCTTTCTCCATAGCTGGCAGGTCAGCTGTGCCAACATCAACTATGACCTCATCCCATTCCTTCCCTGTTTTTTTTGATAACTCCTGAAATACAGGGACTATCGGCGCATATTCCATTTCTTCCCGAACATACATCACATCGGTCAGACTCCCCTGTGGGTCAAGATCAACAGCTGCTGTATTTTTCCCCTGGGTAGCCAGCCAGATGGCAAGATTAAACGCAACGGTACTTTTACCTGTACCCCCCTTGAAATTACCTACTAATGTAATCACACCTATCTCCCCTGAGGCTGCGTCGGAACACTAAGTTTATTGAATCCTTCTGGGACATTGAACAAATCTGCAGAAGGTTCTTTCACCACAATGTTGTTAAGCTCCCTGACTGAACCATTTGGAAACGATTCGCGTGTTGTTATACCCAGTTCAACGTC
>JADFVM010000055.1 GCA_015222555.1 Pseudomonadota bacterium | reverse complement strand
GCCTGCCCTTCACTCTTCGATATGCCAGCTTCACCGGCAATTTTTTCTACGAGTTCATCTTTTGTCACAATCAACCTCCCTCATTCCTGTTTTGGGAAGTAATAGTAACCTACCAAGTTTAATGGTGTCAACATGTAGTAAAGTGCGTATCCCGGTCGACTCCTTCCACCCATTCCGTTCTAAACCTTCCAATTATTTTGGCGTTTAAAAGCCTCATTGTTTTTATGTATGAGGTCGAAGCACCGGGTATGTTTTGTCGTAAAATCCTCTCTGGAATCAAAGGAGATGACAGGAGGATTTATGGCGGTAAAAAAGCAAAAGAACAAGGGATTGAGTATGCGTAAGATCAAGGAGATGGATGACGGCAAGCTGAAGGACCTGCTCAGAGGGGGCGGGAAGGCGGCCAAAGAGGGTAACCGCCGTCCCCAGCCTGAGTGGGAGTGGGTCCATCGGGAGGTGAGGAAGAAAAAGCTGCAGTTAAGTCTTCGGCAGAGTCATAAGGCCGGCGAGAAGCTGTTTGTCGATTATGAAGGCCATACAGTGCCGGTCGTTGACCGAAGTACAAGCGAGGCGAAAGAGGCCCAGGTGTTTGTGGCAGTGCTCGGGGCCAGCAACTATACCTATGCTGAGGCGATCTCGGAACTGCTTGAACGACTGAACAGCCGCCCCTTCAAGAAGCTAAAGGGATCGAGGCAATCCTGCTTTGAAGAGATAGAAACTGTAACCGACTATTAACACTCCCTTAATAATTCTGTAACAATTTCCTGCTACTCTCTTTTAAAAAATAAGGGAAGGTGTGAATGAAAAGAAAAATAACTTTCAAAAAAGCTACAAAAATTGCTACAGATACGATTTCAAGACTGCTGACTCTTTTTGTAATACTTGCCCTGCTTCTTGGCACTGCGAAGATATTCGTGGATGTGGGAAGTATATTCGAAGGCAGTATCGACACCGGGTTCAAAATCCTAGTGACAGATATCCTGGGGATGATAGTCGCCCTCGAGCTCTTCAGGGGTCTCATGGACTACATAGAGCTGCACAGGGTCAGGCTGACACTTATCACCGAGGTAACGCTGATCTTTGTCATGAGGGAGGTGATGATATCCCTCTATCAGCACAAGATGGCGTGGCAGGAGATAGCGGCCATGTCGATATTGATAGCGGTGCTCGGGGGGCTCAGAACGATGGCGATAATCCGTTCGCCAGGTGTCGAGATCAACAACCAATAATAAATGGAGATGGAAATGCCGAAAGATTTAAACGAGAAGGTAATGGATATTGTCATTGGAACCCTGATGATAGCAGGGATTGCGGCGGCTGTTATTTACTGGGGGTAAAAAAAGTGAACGAACATGTGCTAATAGTCGAAGACGAAAAGGATACCGTTGAGCTTCTGAAATACAACCTTGAAAAGGAAGGCTACAAAACGGAAGTTGCATATAACGGCGAGGATGCGCTTAAGGCCTATAAACAGCACAGGCCGGACCTTGTCCTTCTCGACATAATGATGCCTGGAATAGACGGCTGGGAGGTTTGCAGGGAGCTGCGGCGGAAGAATCGTAGCATACCTGTGATAATGCTCACGGCCTTGTCAACCGAGGATGAGCGGATAAAGGGGCTGACGATAGGGGCCGATGATTATATACCAAAACCCTTTTCAGTCAGGGAACTTCTTTTGAAGGTTAAACGGTTCGCCGAAAAGGAGAGCTTCATCAGAGGCATTCAATCACCTGCGGACAGTGACACCCTGGACTATATCGTCCACGAGCTTAAAAATTCGCTGATATCTCTCGAAGGATACAGCAGCCTTGCAATGAAAAAGGGAGACAGCGGCAGGTATCTCCCCTATATCAAGGACGGCGCCAGGCACATGGGAAACCTTCTGAACGATGTTTCCCTCCTTTCAATGCTTGAAAAAGGAGAAATGCTGCCTCTTAAATCGGTAAGCATTATGGAGGAGGTCAAGCGGGTAGTTGATATCTTTCAGGAAGAGGCGGTGAAGAGTCGAGTCGATCTGTCCATACTTAATACAAGCGCGGCAACAATAACCGGCAATGCAACGGCGGTAAGGCAGGCGCTGCTCAACCTGGTATCCAACGCCGTTAAATACAACCTGGCCGGCGGCAGGGTAATGGTATGGCTTGATGATGAAGCTGAGTTTGTTAAGGTTCGCGTGAAGGACACGGGCATAGGAATCCCGCCGGAAGAGATGCCGAGGATATTTGACAAGAGGTACCGTGTGAGAGGAGGCGGGCAGGCAAAGGGGAACGGACTTGGTCTGTATATAGTCGATCTTTTGATGAAGGCCATGGGTGGTGAGATCGATGTTGCGAGCAAGGAAGGTCACGGAAGCACCTTCACCGTATCATTTAGAAAAGTTTGAGATTAGAAAGGAGTATAAAGATGGACTTGACAGAGTGCCCGTTCCTGGCGGACGCAGAGGGTCGGAGGCTATGCGGAGCATCATCTCATAAAATGGTTCCTTCTGACCTGGCCTTTGAAAACTACTGCTCTACAGAGGACCATTACAGGTGCCCCATGATGCTGGCGCAACTGCTGGCGGCTGGAAGGAAGGCTAGCAGTTATCTGACGAATAAGCAAAGGAGTGTCTGAGTATCCAAAAAAATGTTTACTAACAGTTAGAATCTTAATTGTAACGAAACCTTAATGACCCTGTAATACTTTTGTAAGAATGGATTGTTATACTGATCCTAAATTCGTTACTCCTTTTTATTACCCTTTTCCCAAGCTTCATTCCCTTGGGAAAAGGGGTCTTTTTATTAAAAAATAAGGAGATAGCAAAGAAGGTGTTAAATGAAGTGATGCAATCCTATGATTTCAATCAAGAAATAGAGGCTTCCCGGGAAGAATTGCTCGGAATGGAGGGCCAGAGTCAACGACCAAGCTCACTGGCGGGAATGAAGCGCCAGAGTAATCCCCGTCCATTGCAGCGACTGTTGGGCTTTTTTAGTTTCATTTAGCTCATTGTTTCTTTTGCCATAATAGTCGCCTTACATCTTGGATAATCCAAATGGCAATCATTGAATAAATGACAGGTCCTTTTGCATACTGACACAAGCATGAGCATCAAAGGGACTTCAATTAATACACCCACCACGGTAGCTAATGCCGCACCAGAGGATAATCCGAAAAGAATGACAGCAGTTGCTATTGCCACTTCAAAATGGTTAGAGGCTCCAATCAGGGCGGCCGGTGCGGCGTCATGGTAGGAAAGTTTTAACCACCTTGCGAATACAAAATAACCAATAGAAAAAATAAAAACTGTTTGTATGAAAAGTGGAATGGCAATCCACAAAATAGTGAGCGGATTATTGATGATGACTTCGCCCTTGAATGAGAAAAGCAGAATCAATGTTAAAAGTAGCGCAGCTATGCTGATAGGGGTAAGCCAATGTAAAAACTTTTCATTGAACCACTCCATCCCTTTGAATTTGATTATCCATTTCCTCGACAAATAGCCTGCAATTAAAGGTAATGCCACATAAATTGAGACGGAAAGCAGCATCGTTTCCCAAGGTACGGGCATCAAATTTACATTTAGCAATAGTCCTCCTAATGGGCCATAGAGAAAAAGCATCATTAAGGAGTTGATTGCAACCATCACCAAAGTTAAGCCGTCGTTGCCTTTTGAGAGATAGCCCCACATCAGGACCATTGCTGTACACGGTGCAATTCCCAGCAAAATTGTGCCAGCGATATAACTCCGCCATAACTCTACTTCTTCACCATTTGCAAGAATTTCTGTGCCAGGCAAGAAGTCTTTAAATAAATAACCCAAAAAGAAATAAGCAATTGCAAACATGGTAAATGGCTTGATAGCCCAATTTATGAACAGCGTTAGAAAAACCGGTTTTGGTGTCTTTGCTGACTTTATGACCTGAGTAAAATCAATTTTCACCATGATGGGATACATCATGAAAAACAGGCAACTAGCAATAGGAATGGATACCTGGTAAATCGAAAAATCATTTAGCGTTGTGGCGACATCGGGAGCCGCTTTTCCTAGGATAATTCCGCCTGTAATACAAAGTAACACCCAAATAGTTAAATACCGCTCAAAAATGGATAATTTTTTCTCTGACATGTTGTGCCCCTTTAATTATTGTTGTGTCATGTTATAAAATTCAAAAAACTTTTCCTTAATCTCATCTCGGATGCTTCTAAAAACAGCCAGTATTTCATCCTCAGTACCATCGGCCTTAGCAGGATCATCAAAACCGATATGTATTCGATGCTTTACCTTCCCCGTGAAGGCAGGACAGGCCTCCATTGCATCTCCACAGACAGTAATGACATAATCAAAATCCTTATCCATGAACTCGTCTATGTTTTTTGGGTAATTGCGGCTAATGTCTACACCGACTTCCTTCAATACCTGAATCGCTTTCAAATGAACAGCTTTAGCTGGGTCAGTTCCTGCTGAATAAACTTCAATGGCTGAATCAAACGATTTCAGAAATCCTTCTGCCATTTGGCTTCGACATGAATTACCAGTACATAAAATAAGAATTCGCTTCACAATCTCTCCCATATAATATTTTTATGTTTCGGCAAATGACGAACCATGAAAGATAAAAAAATTTAGGCCCCGCAAATAGCATCCCGATCGACTGAGCTTACTTTTTCGACATCCTTCCGGATAGTTTCATCGTTAGGCAGCCACTTGGCAAGGAGTGGCATTAATTGACCTGCATATATATCTGTTCTTGATTGATTTAAGCGGTAATTAACCCATTTGCCTACTTTTTCATCCATGATAAATCCCGCATCTCTTAATATAGAAAGATGTTTCGAGACGGTAGAAGTAGCCAACTCCAGGACAGCTGTTATCTCGCAAACACATAAGGGACGAATTTCCAGCATTTTTAAAATACGGATACGGTTTCCATCTGAAAGGGATTTAAATACTTTGGTTAAATTTCTCATAAGAAACTTCCTCATTTCGACAATAAACGAAATATAGCGTTTATACTGATGATTGTCAAGTTTCTTCTTTTTCACATGGAGATAATTCTGTTGCTTTCTAATTGAAATGTTGCATTTAAGAAAGGTTCTGAAAAATCAACATTAGAGGAAGTAAGCGTTGAGGACGACACTAAACAACATTGGGGATGGGAATATTCGAGCATTACGGAGAGGAATAAAGCATTCATGGTAAGTAAATAATTCTGTCCCTTTTCCCCTATCTTCTTTATGAATTCTAAATTTTTATGAAATGAAGTTTATTAGAAGTAAAAATTATTGGCATGCTGAGATTCGTCACGCACCGCGTGATAAATCGGAAAGGCAAGGTAAAAGAGGTCAAGAACTCAGAAATAAAAGATTAGCCCCTAAATAGAGGACATAAAAAACGGCGGAAGCTCCTATCAGAAAAGACACACATTTGACAATATATTAGTGGCAAAATAATTAAAGAAGATATTGCTAACTATAATATTAATATAACCAACTTATTTAGAATAGGAACTCAAAACAGTAAATAACGCCTATGCCGCCGAACCTTTTACCACCTCTGTTAATTGCCGACTCACTGTCCGAACAGACGAACTGACGTTATTAAGCTTTTCTGCACCGACCTTGCTTTTATTGGCCAGTTCAAGAATGGAATTAAACATTCCCGCGATTTCAGCACTTTTTTCTGTCAGCTGGCCCGTTCCATCTTCGATATTCACCATGGTCTGCCTTAACTGTTCCATCATTGCAGAAACCTTTCGAGCACCGTCAACCGATGCTCCTGTCTGACTGTTAACACCTTCGATAAGCGTTTCAGACTCTCTCAGCATTTCATCAACATCCTTTGCAAGTACCTCCTGAGCTTCAATCGTTTCCGACGTTTTTTGCGCCAGGGATCTCAGGTTTTCAGCCTCAATCTCAACCTTGTCAATGTCAGAGGCCTGTTTTTCAATACTTACAGCAATCGCCTTACTTTCATCATCCGCCTTTTTGATGGCCATCGTCACTTCTGCAATCAAATCCTTTGTCTGACTTGCCTCGTCAGTTACTCTTTCGATCCCTTCAATGGTAGGAATCAGCATGGCCGTCGATTTTCCAAGCAGGCTTTCCACCTCTTCGGCCAACTGCTGGACTTTCCCGGCCATCGCCTCAAAACCATAGGTCTTACCGGTATCATCTTTAATATCCTCAACTTTAAGCGACATATTCAGTGCAAGAATTTTAATAATCTCAGTAATATTCGCCAGAGAGTCCGCGATTTCCTTTACCCCCTCGGAACCACTTCTAATCTCCAGCAGGCGCTCTAAAATTGAGGCAATACTCTCCTGCCCCGAGTAAGCTTTAGATGTTGCTCTGCCAGCTGACTCCATGGAGCTTTGAGCCTTTCCCTTTATCTCCCGGTTTGCCTCAACGATGGAAAGCAGGGCCTTAACCATTTCTCCTATGGCCGTTTCCTGTCCCTTCACATTTTTTCCCACCGTTGCCAGCTCTTTGACAAGATCGTCCACTTTGTTTCTCGCATCGCCTGACTCCTGAGAGATGGACATCATCCCCATGGCTATCTCAGTCGACGTTCTCTCAACGAAGTTTCTGAGGAATTCTGCAAAGCCTCTTGCAATTTCTGTCTGCTTTTCCACGCTCATGGAGATATTCCCCTGAATCGTATCTATGATCATTGACTCAAGCTCTTTCGTTGCAACCTGAGCAACCTGGGCCTGTTTTTTTGTATCTTTATTGATTTCATCAGAAACACTTTCGATATCCATTGTATTGACTGTCAGCTTCTCTGTCACACTGGAGACCGGTTTTCCTACCGTTTTCGACAGGATAATTCCAAGCAAAATCATTACGATAATGGCAAAGAGCGACAGGGCGATGACGATCAACCTTGCGCGGGTGGAGGCAGCCCTGGAGGCCCCAAAATCTGTGTCGATTTGCCTGAGGGCAAAAGTCTGCAACGACTTCAGGGAAATTCTCACAGACCCTAATATTTTCGTAACATCCTCTCTATCAAAGTCTTTTGTTGCCAAGGCCCTCATCAATTTAGCGCCATCACTTTCAAGCTTGACAAGGATCGGCGGGACCTCCCCTTCCGATGAAATATTGATGGCATTTTTCACACTTTTATCCAGAACGATGACAATTTTTTCAATAGCAGCATAATGCATGGCCGCTTGCATCGGGTTGGCATCACCAAGTTTTTCAACATGACTTTTAATATTATCGAGGCTGTGTTCCATATCCTGTTCAAAGAGCAAGGTCGGGATTTGAGTTTGCTGCACATCGACCATCGTATCCCATATTCGACTCACCGAAAAGTAAGTAACACTTCCAATAATGGCGACAAAAAGGGTCAAGAGATAAAAGTTCCTAACCATCATTTCGAGGTGCAGCCGGAACTTAGGTTTAACCTTGCTCATTTTATTCTCCTGTCATTTTAATTATAGTCACTCACATCAAAAATATGGTTGACACTGTCTATTCTTGTTCCTGCATAGTCGAGCAATTTTTTCAGGTCCAAAAGAGCAACATTTTCATCCTCTCTTAAAAAACCCTGTATGTATTCAACATCGTCATCCTGTGAAGGTGTGACACTCGACATTCCAATCGTCTCGATACCTTTTATACTGGAAATGAGCATGGCAACAGACGCATCCATATCTTTGTCTTTGCAGGCAATGATCATGGAAACGCTCTCATCTTCATGCATATCCAATAGAGCCGGCAAGTCAAGAACTGAGATAAGATTCCCGTCAAAGTTCATCACCCCCTTAAGGATGTCACCTCCATACCGAACATCTTTCACACTGTCCAGAGTATCAATAATTTCCTTAACATTATTTGAAGGCAAGGCAAAACACCTGCCTTTCACCTCAAATGTGATGATTTTTAGAAACTCAAAATCCAAGGGTTTTATCCTGTCACATCCTTGATTTTTTTAATCAGATCAAGTGGTGCTATCGGTTTGGTCTGATAGAACCTGATATTTTTTAGTGTTTTCACCCTTTCTTTCTGGTCGTTCGCAAGTGTTTCCGGCGTCATTGAAGACAAAAATGCTACAGGGGTATTAATACCCGCATCCTGTATCTGCTGCGCAACACCGATACCATCAGAAATGTCATTATCCAGGGTAATATCGAGAAGGATAAAATCAAAGTCACTGTTTCTTGCCTTTTCAACGGCGTCATGTGCTTTACCCACTACCGTCACATCAAAATCTTTTTTAAGTGCAAAAGTCAGGATATTCTGCATTGATTTCTGGTCATCAAGAGCCATAACCCTTTTCTTTTCGTCCATAGTGCACACCTCCCTTTTTTTCGTTACAGTTACTGCTGGCCTCCACCGGCCCAAATTGATCAGGCGGCCAGCAGGCTTGGTACATTTAATATCATAATCAGCTTTTCGTCCACCAGCGAAGCGCTGGAAAAAAAACTGTTTTTTGCAAATCTGTCCAGCGGTTGAACAGTCAAAGGCCGCCTCTCTTCGGCAAAGTCGACAACAAGGGCGACCCGATTGGCCGGACCGGCCTTGATAATGACAACAGATCTTTTATCACGTTCACTCTTCACACCAAATAATTTTGAAAAATTTACAAGCGGGACGGTCTCTCCTTCTTCCTTCAGATCCAGAGACAATCTGTTTTTATCCACAAAGCTGCGTCCTTGGATATCATCTTTTGTCATGCTAAGAACTTTATCAACTGAAGCAGCCGGCACACCGATCTTATTTCCGCCCTCCTCAAGGATGAGGGCTCTCACGATGGCAAGAGTAAGAGGAAGGATGAGCCTGAAGGTACTGCCTTCACCTTCTTTTGTTTCAATTGTTACAGCACCCTGAAGGGATGTCACCACATCTCTTACCACATCCATACCCACACCCCGCCCGGAAAGTCCATCGGCTTCATCCGTTGTACTAAAGCCCGGCGCAAAGATAAGATTCAGCAATTCCCTTCTATCCAGCTCTTCACCCTGCTGGATAAGCCCCATGGCAAGGCCTCTTTCTTTAAGCCTGGCCAGCGATATTCCTCGTCCATTATCAGAGACCTCAATAATCACCTGCCCCCCCTCATGATAAGCGCCCAGTCTGATCACACCATGCCTCTTTCCTGACCTCGCCATCTCATCAGAACTTTCCACGCCATGACCTGCGGCATTTCTTATCATGTGAAGTATGGGCTCCTGAATCTTATCGACAATCACTTTATCCAGCTTGACAGACTCCCCTGACATTTCCAGCGTTATCTCCTTGTCCAGCGATTCCGAAAGGTCTCTCACAACCTTTGGGAAGCGGCTAAAGAGTTCACCCACGGGGACCATTCTCAATTGAAGGGCCTGAGACTGGAGTTTTTCCAACTCATCGGCATCAAGGCCTCTTAGGCTGCCCACGGTTTTCATCAACGATTCAAGATCCTCCGACTTCACTCGCAACGTTGAACCCGCTAAAGAAAAGGAGGTTGCAGGGGGTGCCGCTTCCCCTCTTGCCCTATTCCCCCTCCCCGATGTCGGGCCGGATTTTTCCAGCCTCTTTTCTCCTAAAAGCTCCGGAAAAAAGACACTCAAGTCGGCAACCTTCTTTTTGATCTCTTCGGAAAACTTCTTATTAAAGGGTCGATCGAGCAGGCCTGCAATGGAAAGGAGAAGGTTGCCAACCTTTTCATTACCCTCAAAGGCCCACTGGTTAAGGTTTTTAAGACGCCCTAGATGACGTTTCATCTCCTTCATGTCAGGCCGTTCCTTATCCAGCAAGGCAGAAAGGCTCTGGAGAGATTTTGTTAGTGTAATCTTAACAATATCATCTTCAGACACGCCTCTCACCTCATCGGGAGACAGTCTTTTCTGCACATCAAACGCTGTGTTGAATGATGATTTCTTCTCTTCCCCTCCAAGGCGTTCCTTTTCTTTTTCATTGTTCCCATCCGCTGAAGCACCTTTTATGTCCATACTTAAACTATCAAGCTCACCCTTGATCGCTTTTGCAAGATTATTAAAATCTCTTTGCAAATTTGACAACTCCCCTGCGCCGATCCTTCCCGCAACAATAGCCTTAACATCTTCCAGAGGTTGGATGACATGTGTCATTTTGTCGCCAAAAGCCCACAACACAGATTCTTCAAGTTTCTTTACCGCTTTTATCGCAGTGTCCCGTTGAAAAGGTCTGTTTTTCAGGGCAAGAACCAGCGATTTGAGGGCCGCTGTAATGGTGACTTTTATGACACCGGACTGCCCCAGCTCAGCCGGCGCACGCACTGCGGCGGCCATATCTCCAGCAACCGCTTCCCTTGCGGCAGCGGCAACATGGGCGACTTCATCGCCTGCATCCTCCGGGCTGTCACCACGCGCTGGAAGCGCTCTTGATGACCTGGATTTCAGGATTGTCGACAGCTTGTCCATAAAGCTGCCATCCAGCTC
Source organism: Pseudomonadota bacterium (assembly GCA_015222555.1). Lineage (GTDB taxonomy): Bacteria > Desulfobacterota > JADFVX01 > JADFVX01 > JADFVX01 > JADFVM01. The sequence continues at coordinate 14,472 of JADFVM010000055.1, read as the reverse complement.
ATCAAGGCTGACGATTGTCACATCGCCGGGGGAAAAGACCAGATCCTCAAGGTAATCCTTTGCTCTGATAAGGAGGTTGAGGACCCTGTCGTCTACATCAATTTTCCTGTTTCTCAACTCTCCGAGAAAACTTTCGTAGAGGTGAGCAAAACTGTGGACATCTTTAAGGCCGGCGTAGGCAGCAGAACCTTTTAGCGAGTGAATTGATCTGAAGATGGCATTGACACCCTCAGGATAATCACGAGGCTCCTTGATACCCGTCAGCACAGCTTCAACCTTTGATAAAAGCTCTCTCGCCTCATCTTTAAAGTCCTCAAGAGAGTAACCAAAAAAAGAAGGATCCATCACCCCTCTGCCCTCCCGACTTCATCACTAATCTGTTTCACCATTTCCCCCAAAGGAACCACTCTGGAAATACCGGTATTGGTCACATTTTCCGGTTTTATCGGATTAAGCGATGAGTAGGAATCCTGGGCAAAAACAGTCTCTCCAAACTTGACCATTTCCAGGAAACCAACCTTTCCATCTGTCCCGTCACCAGCCAGCACAACACCCCACCTTTTGTGTAATCCTTTGCAATGAATGGCGTTTAGAAGCATGGCGTCAATGGGCTGCAATTCTTCCTGTTCCGATCTTTGAAAGACCCTAAAGCCAACCTGTTTTGTATCAACCACCCCAAAAACCACATTCTGGTTTCCAGGGGAAAGATAAACAACACCTCTTTTGAGAATGGTATTTCTTTCAGCAGTCATCACTTTCACCTCACTGTGACTGTCAAGAAATTCTGCAAAGGATCTTGCATGCGCCATAGAGTCAAGGTCATCAACCACAACAATAAAGGCAGCATCAATGAGAGGGGGCAAATTGGGGATGAGCTGCATCAGCGATGTGAGGCCTCCCATAACAGAAGCACCTATAGAGACAAGCTTTTTAGTCGACTCCCTGAAAAAGGACTTGTCTTTCACAATTTCCTTAGGCTTAATCCTCCTCGACTTGATCAGGTCTACCTGAGAAGCCATAAGGACCGTTTTGGCAATTCGATGTTGCTGCGAGTCCAGGTTTTCATTAATTATCTGTGAAGGTTTGGTAATATAGCCGCAGGCTCCGCCCATGAGAGCCTCAAGTGTTTCATCTGCCATTTTTGTTGCTACTGCACTTATCACCACCACGGGGCAACGGTAGGTTTCTTCTATTTCAATATTGAACTGGGACTGTAAAAGGATATCGTAACCACCACTCATCATCCAGTAGAGCGTCTTGATGCCATCCAGGTTAGGCATCTCAAGATCCAGTGTCATCACATCAGGTCTTAGTTCTGCAAGTTTTTTTAAGGCCTCAACGCCATCCTCGGCAGTACCAACGACTTCAAAGTAGGATTCTTTACCCAGCATATTTGAAATCACCCTGCGCCAGACGCTCTGGTCATCAACGACCAGGACACGGACTTTCCTGAGGGCTATTATATTCTCCGACAATAACCTGTTGAATACCTCAATCCCCTTGTGAAGACCGAGCCCACAATGATTAAATACTTTTTCAAGATTACTTTTGCCATCAATGAGGCCCAGGAAGACCCTGTCTGCATCAGAGGCGCTGGAGCCAAAATCTTTATTAATAATATGGGGGATAAAACCGAATTTTTCTTCAAGCGCCCTCTTATCATCATTGACATGGTCCAGGCGCCTCATCCCTTCCATGATAATTTCCTGATAGGAGGCACTCCAGGAGGGATCTGATTGCACATTCACAGTATTGACGAATCGGAATTTGCCGGAATCGAGAGCAAGGACATGATAGATGGCATCTTCATTCTGAAGATGGGGGCCAACTGCCGCCCATACTGCCCTGCCACCATCAAAATGGATTTCGCCCGCCTCTCGCCCACTTTTAATGGTAAGAATGCCGGAGATTTTATTCAGTCCCCACATCTGGATCATATCCACGAGGCTCTGCTCCCCTGGCCCGAAAAAACCTTCAGCAGACATTTGTCAGAAACCTCCTTCAACCCAATTATAACTTAGAAATCAATACTTCCCTCAATCTAACTTCTTATACTCAATTTCTAAAGCTTTTACAAGGAAAAACTCTGGGATTTAAGCGGATAAGCGTTGAAGATTATTGACATAAAGCACAACCGATGTTAGCGTAGTATCATGAAGGTAAGCTCCTCGGAATTTATTAAAAGTGCCGTCAAACCGGACGGCTTTCCCGACCTTGAATTTCCTGAAATAGCCTTTGTGGGCAGATCAAATGTCGGAAAATCATCATTAATCAACAAGCTTCTTAACAGGCGGGCTCTGGCAAAGACAAGCTCAACTCCAGGGAAAACAAGGCTCATAAATTTCTTCTTCATCAATAAGAAGATTATCTTTGTCGACCTGCCAGGCTACGGTTATGCAAAGGTTTCCAAGACTGAAAGAAACCAGTGGGGAAAAATGATGGAGACTTATTTCTCCCACAGCAACAAGCTGAAGGCCGTTGTATGTCTCCAGGACATAAGGCGCGATCAGAGCGAGTCAGACAGGAAAATGATCGACATATTGAATCATTACAACATTCCCGTTATAATGGTTCTCACAAAATCGGATAAATTTTCCCGCAATCAACGGATCAAAAGGATAAAAGAGATTGAGCGGGATCTTCCTGACCTGGGAGTTACGCCCATCCCTTTTTCCGTGCCTTCAGGCCTTGGTCTTGACGAACTCTGGAATACCATCACTGATGCCATTGGCTGCAATGAATGAAAGTTATTGATCTCTTCAAATTAAGACAAGATTTTCTCCAAGGAGGCTGGCAGGCAATATGGATATAGAATTTACTAAAATGCATGGAATCGGTAACGATTTTGTTCTTATCGATTGTCGGGATTTCGACGCAATGGACATTGGAAAAAAAGCAAAGAAACTCTGCGACAGGAGATATGGCATTGGAGCGGACCAGCTCCTGCTACTTCTCGACTCATCCATAGCCGACTACAGGATGTTAATTTTCAATGCTGACGGTGGTGAAGTGGAAATGTGCGGAAATGGCATCCGCTGCTTTGCAAAATATCTTGTCACAAAGGACATAACATCCAACACAGACCTGTCCATTGAAACTCAGGCTGGCATTATCCAGCCAAGAGTGAGAGAAGATATGGTCGAAGTCAATATGGGCAGCCCCATTCTTGAGGGCAAAGATATACCCGTCAGACTTGATGGCAGAATTTTGTCAAAGCCACTCAAAATAGAAGATCGGACTTTTGACATCACCTGTCTTTCCGTGGGCAATCCTCATTGTGTGATTTTTGTTGATGATGTAGAGAAGTTTCCCCTCACAACATACGGTCCCCTCATTGAAAAAAATGAGCTCTTTCCAAAAAGGATAAATGTGGAGTTCGTTGAAGTCATAAATGACAGAGAAATCAAGATGCGTGTCTGGGAGCGGGGGTCAGGTGAAACGCTGGCCTGTGGGACAGGGGCCTGTGCCTCGGCCGTTGCATCTGTATTAAATGAAAAGACCCACAGACGGGTGACGGTACATCTTGCCGGCGGTGATCTGGATATCCTTTGGGGTGAAGATGATGACCTTTATATGACCGGTGCGGCTGAAGAAGTTTTTGAAGGCGTAATTGATCTCTAGAGTTCCCCATGAGAGATTAATAGAAGTATTGTTAAATGGCGAGCCAGCAATAGCCTCTTATGAAAAGAATTATTTACCGTTAGTCTTATCCTGAAGCATGGCTCTTAGTTTTTTTATTTCCCGTTTTGCATTCGCCAACTCTTCTTTATGCGCTTTACAACGATCGACCTCCTGCTTCAGTCGCAATGACGAATGCACACGGGCAAGAAGCTCCGACCTCCTTAAAGGCTTGGTGACATAATAAAGCGCCCCGGCATAAAAGGCTGTTTCCAGGTCATCATCTTCGTGCCTGGCAGTGACAATAATGATGGGCGTTTCGCTGTATTTTTCAGATGTATGTATAATCTGGCAAGCTTCAATCCCATCAATCCCGGGCATTGCAATGTCCATGAGAATAAGATCAACATCATGTTGTTCTTCACGCTTTTGTGTCGTATATTTTGAGTTTTCACCCTTATTATTTTCCATCCCATGTTCATCAATCCCAAGGATATTAAAGGCCTCATATGCCGATTTTGCGATCACAAGATCATCATAACCTGCCGATTGCAATATAGACTGGATCAAGAGGTCTATATCTTCCGAATCGTCTACAATCATTATTTTCATAAACTTACTCATAAAGCTGACTGTCTATATAAAATATAAAGATCTTACATTAACCATCAGTTTTGTCTATGATTTTAAGAATCTATGGTCCCAGAAAGATGAGATTATTTTTTCTGCCCTGCATAATAGCATACCTTAAACTTTCTCGGTGTCAAGCCATGCTTACTTCTTCAAAAATATAGAGCAGCTTCATTATTTATCAGGAGGCATTCACAGCTTTCAATCAATCTGGGTTAACAGTTAAAAAAGCAAGCCCTTGATTTCACAAATAAGCCTTGTTCTACTCTAGAAAAACAGGCATTCCAAACTTCTTAAACAACGAAGTTCATAAAATAGTGGAAAAAGATGCGCAAAGTTTCTATAATGGCGATTTTGGGGATCTCATAAAAATACAATTTGGATTACAGGAAAATGACATGACAGACAAGATAAAGAAAATTGTAAGTCAAATAGAAATAGAAAATGAAGATACTATTTCAAATGCACTGGATCAGATTGGGAAATTAAAAGACTTGAGCGATGAGGAGAAAGTTGATCTATCTTCAGCCCTTTCAGTACTATTTTACCATGACCACGCCGGCATGGTGGAAATGATAAAGCTGGCAAACCGTGCTGAGAAGCAGATCGCCAAATTTGGGGAGGCCGTAGTACCCTTCCTCATCAAGGAAGTCACAAATGCCGACGCAGAGTCTGCCGCCCACCTTGGAAGGGCCATTGCTCTCAACGGTGCGGCTGCAGTGGAGCTCATTCTTAAAGCCTGGGATGAAAACCGCGGTGATGATTTTGCAATTATCAATCTAATCCAGACCCTTTCCTATTTCAGAGTGCCCGAAGTCGTTAAAGCGCTGCCTGAAATTCTGGTTGCATCAAAAGCCAAGAATCATCAAGTGAGAGCCATGGCTCTCAATGCGGCAGGCAGGCTGTCACAGCGTTTACATGCTAACCTCCTGGATGAGAAGATACGCACAAAAATGTTCGATAGCGCATTTACACTTATTTCCGACAACAATCCTCTCGTTAGAGCAAATGCTGCACGCGCCCTGGGGAAAATGCTCAGCAAGAGACTGTTAAATGATGAGCAGAGGGAAAAACTTCTCAAGTCATATAACGCCATTCTTGGAAATGACGAAAAACATGAATGGGATTATGCCTATATTGTTCGACATGAAGCGGAACGTTTTTTACCCTTCTGCAAGGCAGGTGAATCCCTCGCTGATCGTTATAAACAGAGTTTCAAAATTGTATCAAAACGGGAACTCTGCACAAAAACATTCCACTTCGAAATAGAAGCCCCTCTACTTGCAAAAAAGCTTAAGGCCGGCCAATTCATTATTGTCCGTCCCCATGAATTCAGCGAAAGGATTCCACTGTCTATCTGCGGCTGGGACGAGGGCAAAGGGACTATCCAGATAATCGTCATGGCTGTGGGAAAGACTTCATCAGAAATTAACAATATGAATGTGGGCGACTGCTTTACCGACATGGTAGGGCCACTGGGGGAACGCTCTCACGTCAAGAAACATGACGGGACCTGTGTCGTTATCGGAGGCGGTTATGGAACGGGGGCCATCATCCCCACGGCACGTGATTTCAAGCAACTGGGGAACCGGGTTATCGGCATTGTCGGCGCCCGGAACAAGGACCTCCTCATTATGGTACCGGAACTTGAAGAAGTCTGCCATGAGGTCATGCTCACCACCAATGACGGTTCAATAGGGATTGAAGGTTTTGTCACCCATGCCCTTCAGCAGATTTTGGACAGAGGAGAGAAACTGAGCCATGTTCTGGCCGTCGGCCCCGTACCGATGATGAAAGCCGTCAGTGATATGACAAAGCCACTTGGTATTGAGACCTATGTTTCCCTAAATGCCATTATGGTAGACGGTACAGGGATGTGCGGAGCCTGCCGTGTTTCTGTGGGGGGCGAAACAAAGTTCGCCTGTTTCCATGGCCCCGACTTTGACGGTCACAAGGTAGATTTTGAACAACTTGTTAAACGACAAAAAATGTTTGTTGAAGAGGAGCAAAAAGCCCTCGCGACTCTGGGAGCTTAGATATGTCAGAAGAATGTGTTAAGGAGCTTAGCAACAAAGAGAGAATGAACCTCCCATTTCAGGAAATGCTTCTCATGGATCCTGAAAAGAGGATAAAAACCTTCGAGGAGGTTCCTGTTGGCTATACACCTGAACAGGCAAAGACCGAGGCAATGCGATGTATTCAGTGCAAAAAACCGGATTGCATTCAGGGCTGCCCTGTAGGAATAGACATTCCCGCCTTTATCAAACTTATTGAAGAAGGCAAACCGGCTGAGGCGGCAAAAAAAATCAGAGAAACAAACTTTCTTCCCGCGGCCTGCGGGCGCGTATGCCCTCAGGATAAACAATGCCAGGCGGTCTGCATTGTGGGTCGCAAAAATCTGCCTGTAGGTATCGGTAATCTTGAGCGTTATGCCGCCGACTACGAGCGTGAGCATGGCACCCTGGAACTGCCCGATATCGCACCGGACTCGGGTAAGAAAATCGCTGTTATCGGTTCCGGCCCGGCCGGCCTGACAGCAGCCTATGAATTGAGAATACGCGGTCATGAAGTTGTTGTTTTCGAGGCCTTCCACAGGGCCGGCGGCGTTATGGTTTACGGCATTCCCAGATTCAGGCTGCCCCTTGAAATTATAGATGAGGACATCAAGTTTCTTGAAAGAATCGGTGTCCAGTTTGCCTATAATATGATTATAGGTAAAATCCTTACCCTCGACGATCTTATAAAAAAAGAAGGATTTGATGCCGTCTTTATCGCCTCCGGCGCAGGTCTTCCAAAGATGCTCGACATCCCGGGCGTCAATGCCAATGGTGTCTATTCGGCAAATGAATATCTCACCCGGATTTACCTGATGCATGCCGACAAGTTCCCTGAATTTACAACCCCACTTTACCAGGGTGAGAAAGTTGCCGTCATAGGGGCAGGCAATACAGCCATGGACGTATTGAGGACAGCCAAACGTCTTGGCGCAGATGTGAGCTGTTACTACCGGCGTTCACATGAGGAGGCACCGGCAAGGAGTGAAGAGCTTGAACATGCGGAGCAGGAGTTTCTGAACTGGAAATGGCTCTCCAATCCTGTTGAATTTATTGTTGATGAAAACAATTTCATCAAACAGATAAAGTGTGAAAAAATGGCCCTCTCCGAACCGGATGAATCGGGAAGACGCAGACCGATGCCAACAGGTGAATTTTTCACAGACGACTGTGACACTGTCGTCATGTCTCTTGGCTGCGAAGTAAACCCCATTATTCCTTCCACCGATGATGAAGTTAGAATAAATAAGTGGGGTATCATCATGGTCGATGAATCAACATGTCAGACAAGCAAGGAAAGAGTTTTTGCCGGTGGTGACGCAATTACCGGGGGCTCGACGGTGATTCTCGCAATGGGTCAGGCGAAAAATGCCGCCCGTGCTATTGACAAGTATGTGAGGGGAAAACTTAAAGAGGTACCGAATGTCCCGACAGATCCGAATGCTCCGGGTGTGCAGTGGAGTTTTGCTGGATAAAGCCCTAACCCGCCGCTAAACTGTCTTCCCGGTAGAGGACAGAATTATCTCGCCCTCTTTTTTTAGCCTCATACAGGGCCTTATCGGCAAAGCGGACTAAATCCTCTGCCTTTTTGACATTTTCTTTTTGGGATGTGGCAATGCCGAGACTTATTGTCAGGTTCAGGTCTTTGGACAGACCTGAAAAGCGGTGTTCCCTCACGGCCGTCCTTACCCTTTCCGCCTGAAACAATGCGCCTTCCTCATTCGTATGGGGTAAAAGGAGGGCAAACTCCTCACCACCATATCTAACAGCAATGTCTGTTTTTCTGATTGTCCTGTTCATAATCGCGGCAAGTTCGATGAGAATTTTGTCTCCTTCACGATGGCCGTAAGTATCGTTAACGTTCTTGAAATAATCTATATCTATCATTATACAGGCAAGAGATACATTATATCTCATTGCAATATTAAACTCTTCATCGAGCCTGTTGTAAAAATAACGGTGGTTATAGATGCCTGTTAGTCCATCTGTTGTTGCAAGTTTTTCAAGCTCTACATTGGCCAACCTTAAAGACTCAACAAGTTTTGCATTAGTAAGGATCTTTGAAGCGGCCTTTGCAAGGACTACACAAAAGCTGAGGTCTCTGTCCGAGAGTCCCTCCCTTGGCGCTGTCACCCGCAATAAAAGCGTTCCCGTATATTTATCTCTAATCGATATGGGAATAATTGCAACCATTCCAGGCGGCTGTTTTTTCAGATTGCCCCCCACGTCCTCAATCATTGAATCTTCTGTCAGATCATCAATTACGATGTTTCCCATAGAGTGTAATGCCTTTTTTATTTCAGGGAAGTCATTTAAATTAATCTTCAGGTCTGACACGCTCTCATCCTCACCGGAGGCAATAATATAAGCGCAATTTTCATCCTCATCGGCCCTGAGGACTGAACACCGGGTCGCATTGATGCTTTCAGACACCTTTTTCGCAATAAGCCCCAGAATTTCATGCCGGCTGTGAAAAGTAGTGACTGTTTCATAAACTTCCAGGAAATTCAAGAGTTCTTCACTTTCAAACTCTTTGTAGAGTTGTTTTGCGCTTAAACGAGACCGTATCTTTGCCAGCAGTTCGGGAAGATAGATCGGCTTTGCCACGTAATCATCGGCACCGATATTGAATCCTGCAATGAGGTCATCCTTATCAGTCAGTTGAGTGACCATAATAACGGGGATGTCCATCGTCTCGTTATTTCCTTTTAATTCCTTACATATGTCATCCCCGCTAATGTCAGGCATGACCCTATCAAGAAGGATCAGATCGGGCTTGTCTTTCTTGACCGTCTCAATCACGTCCTTGCCATGAGAAAGCCCGGTCACATCAAATTCCTGAGAGAGGTTGTCCAGATAATACTCTCTGAAGAATGCTTCATCATCGACAAACAATATTTTACTCTTTCCTCTATACAAAGTCCTTTTCTCTCTTTGAAAGCAGTGTCTGCTGAATAATAGAATTGACTTCCCTCATAGACATCCCTTTTAATTTGGCCAGCTTTTTAAGATCATCATATTCAGGACGAAGTTCAACCTTACCCTTTTCCATTTCTATCGTTTTGACTCTCACCTCACCCAGAGAAGTAGAAATCATCTCCTCCCCCCGCTTCAGTTTCATTCTATCCACTCTGTAAGATCTGATTCCGATAGATGTACTGCCCGAGAAAATAACCCTGGCTACCTGTTGTTGTTTCTCTGGAGAAGCAATAACTTGCAGTAATGTACCAGGCCTGCCTTTTTTCATGTAAACAGGAATCAAGACAACATCCAGTGCGCCTCCAGAAAAGAGCCCCTCCACCATGTTTTCGAAAAACTGAGGATTCATATCATCAATGGCCGTTTCCATGACAAGCACTTCATCTCTATCGTAAAATCCGTTAATCGCGCCATCAAGCTTATCAAGCGTTTCGCCAAGGAAAATTCTTAACAGATTTGGACGTTCACCCCAATCTTTATCTCCTGCTCCATATCCGATTTTTTCAACATTCATCTCAGGCATTGGGCCAAATTTCTTGGCTATTGCTTTTAGTATAGCGGCCCCCGTCGGTGTTACCAGCTCACCTTCAACAGCGGCATTGCTAACAGGAACTCCCTTTAAGATTTCAGCCGTGGCAGGCGCAGGGACAGGCATACAGCCATGATCTGTCATGACCATGCCTGTGCCTGTCACAATATTTGAAGAATACACATGGCTTATGTCCAGATAATCCATACCGATCGCCGTTGAAACAATATCGACGATTGAATCAACACATCCAATCTCATGAAAGTGCACATCTTCGGGCGGGACTGCATGTATTTTCCCTTCCGCTTCGACAAGGAGATCAAATATTTTAAGGCTCAAAGCCTTCACATCATTTTTAAGTGAAGAGCCTTCAATCATATTTTTTATTCCTTTGTAATCTCTTGCTTTTTGTTTTTCCTCTACCTGGACGCTAAAATTTGCCGAATCAATACTGTTTTTTTTGACTCTTTTAACATCCAGCTCGTATCCATCCAGAGAAAGCTTATGCAGCTCGACCTTTAAAAAATTCAGGGGAAGGCCTAAATCTATAAAAGCGCCAACCACCATGTCACCGCTTATTCCGGAAAAACAATCGAGGTAAAGGGTTTTCATCTCATTTCCTGTTCATTAAACTGGCCGCATAGGCGGCGCCAAAACCGTTATCAATATTTACAACCGTCACACCGGAAGCACAGGAGTTGAGCATGGATAAAAGAGCAGCAACGCCTCCGAAACTTGCCCCATAACCGACACTTGTCGGAACGGCAACAACCGGCCTTGATACCAATCCGCTTATTACACTGGGAAGCGCTCCTTCCATACCGGCCACCGCAATGATGACAGAAGCACTCATAAACTGTTCCTGGTGTTTGATCAGCCTGTGAATACCGGCAACACCCACATCGTACAGTTTTTCCACTTTATTGCCCATAATTTCAGCCGTAAGAAAGGCTTCTTCAGCAACAGGGATGTCTGATGTTCCGGCGGCAACGACAACGATTTCACCACGCCCTTCAATAGCGATGTCATGGTTTAAAAGTTTGAGAACTCTCGCATCTTCAAAGTAAACAGCTTCTCCAAATTCCTCCTGAAGTTTTTTTGCCTTTATACTGTCCAGCCTTGTAACCAGCACATTCTGTCCACCATTGCATATCTCTTGTATAATGGCTGAAATCTTATGGCAGTCCTTACCTTCTCCAAAAATCACCTCAGGAAAACCATGACGCAATTCCCTGTGAGAGTCTACTTTTGCAAAGCCCAAATCCTTAAAAGGCAGAAGCCTTAATTTATTGAGCGCTTCTTCAATATCTATTTCCTCGTTTTTAACCATTGTGAGGAGATTTTTTATATCATCCCGTCTCATCTGTACCTCAGCTATTTTTCAACTGTTTCATATTATAACTAACTTGAGCGGCAAAAGCTGCCAACATTTTTATCAACAAAGTTTTAAGGGAAAACATATGAGCTAATCAATCTTTATAGATATTTTACGAAAAAAATCCGGGAATGGATTTTACATGGAAGAGCATGTTCGTCATGCGCTAAATTATGATTGTCTCTTGCCTCACTGAAGATATCTTCATTTCCCCCGTCTCGGCATTAAACCTGATGCTTCTTCCATGACTTCCACCCGTGTCTGAAGCTGATACAGGGATCTGAAGCAGATTAAAGATCTCGACAACAGCATCCACGTTTCTTTCTCCTATGCTCTTATCATCCTTTTTCAGGCCAGGAAACATGGAAGACCCACCGGCAAACTTTGCAACAAGCTTGCCCCTATCACATCCCAGCGCTTCCATATCTGATAACATTAATTTAATCGCCGTATCAGCATATCTTGGGAAAAACTTTGGCTCAGTATTCTCCCCCCCTTTTGGGAGCATGATATGAGCAAGACCACCAATTTTTTTGTCTTCATCGAAAAGTGATACACCTACACATGAACCAAGCCCGTAGGAAATAAGTGTCAGAGGGCTTGCTGCCACCTTATAGTCTGCCACTTTAACCTGAATTATATCTGTCATAGCAAATAGCGTTTGTTTATTCTGTTCCCATTCCAACAGCTTCAAGAATGATGTTCAACGTTTCCGGATCAGGCATGAGAAAGAAATTACCCTTCAACTCATTATCCCTGATAAAAAACTCCGTTTCTACAACAAGCGCCTTATCTTCCTTACTGCATAGCTCAATCAATGTCTGATCAACAATTGCACCAGCCATGTCACAGGCGATATTTGGTGTGGAAGGGATAAGGCTGAGGGATAACATGGAACCAAGAGCACTCAGGTAGGCTGAAGCAAGGATGTTGCCCACTTCCTTAAGTGCAGAAACAGCCAGCTCAGAATCCATGTCACATTCATCCGGATCCTGGTTCAGCAGTAAAGAAACCATCTTATGGGCACTCTCAGTCGGAAAAATGAGGAGAATATTTCCACTGGCATCGCCAAGTATTTTAAGAAATAAACCGACAACGGATCTTTCTGCACCGCCCAACTCATCGGGTACATCCGAGATGTCCACGACGGCAACTTGCGGCACCTGAATATGTACGCTTGTTCCCAGCAATTGAGAAAAGGCGGTGGCCGCGTGACCAACACCAATATTGCTAATTTCCATAAGTGCATCCAGTTGGCCACTATCTAATCGAGAAAAAACCAATTTACTCTATCTCCCTTAAAATAAGTTTGGAACATCCAGGACAAAAACAACGGAGCCATCACCCCGGATTGTTGCGCCGGATAAACCTTTTATCCACTCAAGTGGTGGTTCCAGGGGTTTTATAAATGCCTCCTGCTGTCCCACAAGGGTATCTACAACAAGTCCCACTTTTTTGTTTCTAATCTCTACAACAACGATTGAGATTAAGGGTTGAGGACTTTGAGATGTTTCAACACTCAGAATCTTCCTGAGGCTCAAAAGCGGAATTAATTCTTCGTCCACTAAAACGGCCAGTTGTTTCTGGCTCCGCTTAAGTTCCGACTTTTGAACTTCCAGCGTTCGTATCACTTTATTAATCGGTATGGCTGACACATCATTTCCGCTCTTAATGAGAAGCACCTGGATTATGGCAACGGAGAGTGGAAGTTTTAATGTTATATTTGTTCCCTTACCCGGAATTGAGTCTATATCCATACTTCCGCCAATAGAATCCACGACATTTTTGACGGCATCCATTCCAACACCGCGGCCAGACACATCCGTAATCTGCTCAGCCGTACTAAGCCCCGAATGACAAACCAGCATAAAAGCCTCCCTATCATCCATTTCTCTCGACTGCTCCTCTTTTATGAGCCCCTTCTCAACGGCCTTTTTCTTTATCTTTTCAGGATCCATCCCTCCGCCATCGTCAGAGATATTAATAATTACCTGATCCTTTTCTCGCATCGCCCTTATTAAGAGCTTACCGACAGGGTCCTTGCCCGCCCCTTCCCTTTTATCAGGCATTTCAATGCCATGATCCACGCAATTCCTGAGGATATGAATCAAGGGATCACCCATTTCATCCACTATAGCTCTGTCAAGTTCGATATCCTTCCCTTCAATCTGCAGATCAACTTTTTTGCCGTTCTTCCTGGCAAGATCCCTCACCACTCTCGGCAGGCGATTCATAAGACTTTCTATCGATGTCATCCTCACAGACATTACCCGGTCATGCAGATCCCTGATAAGGTTGTTCATCTGTCGCTGTCCCTCCTTTAAAGGGACGGAGGGGATATCTTTACTGACTTCATACAGCCTGGATCTTGCAATGATCATCTCACCAACAATATTAATCAGATTGTCGAGAAGCGATGTAGAAACCCGCACCGAGGTGGCAATATTGCTTTTTGCGGTAGAAATTTTAGGCTTTTCTTCTTTTGAAAGGTCAGGGGTTATAATCTTTTCTTCCAGCATCTCCGCTGATTCAGCAGTAAGGAGTTCAATTTTGACGCCCCCGATTTCCGGCATGGAAGAGAGAACTTCTTCAACTTTGAGCGGTTCTAATTCAGTCGCATATGCAATGCTAATCTTATTGTCAAAGTCTCCCTTTTTGATACTCTCAATATCAGGCTCACTCCGGACGACCTCTCCCATTTCTTCCAGTTTCTTGCATGCAAGATAGGCCCGCATTCCAGGGACCTGGGCAGACGAGGCAACGTTAAAAGCAAGGTTCATATTTTTTATCTTTTCAACGGTGGGAGAAACACTGGCCTCAACATTCTCAGCATCTTTTTCTATACTCTCATCTTCTCCTGGCGTGAGGGTTGGATCTGCTGCCTCATCAGCAGGGATGTTCTTAGACTCCCTCATTGAGGCCAGCCTCGATAATAGGGCTGCAGTATCAAGATCAACGGCAACATCATCTTCAATTCCTTTCACCATCGCTTCCAGCGCGTCAAGACCTTCAAAAAGAAGATCAACGGCATCGGCATTTACGGCCAGTTCACCTTTTCTGAAAAGGTCCATCATATCTTCCAGGCGGTGACTCAGGTCAGCAATATCATGATAACCCATTGAAGCCGCCATTCCCTTAACGGAATGGGCAACTCTGAAAAGTGCATCAATATGTTCCTGATCTGCTGGGGCTTTTTCTAAAGAGACAATAAGCTGGTTCATTGTCTGGAGATGTTCTTTCGTTTCTGAAATAAACATCCCCTTATACTTAGACATATCCATAAGGCT
>JADFVM010000365.1 GCA_015222555.1 Pseudomonadota bacterium | reverse complement strand
TTCCCTTCAGTGATTGCTGAAAATCTCCAATCGCCTCTTTCACCTTCATCTCAGCCAGACGAAGCCTGCCACGCAAATAAAGACCCTGGAAGTCTTTGGGTCGTTTTTTCATAATATTGCTGACCTGCTCACCTGCCTCTCCATAATTGCCTTTTTCAATCAGGAATTCTGCCAGACTTTTCTGAAGGAGATCCGTCACTTCTACACTTGAAAGCCCTCTCTTATAGACGTCATGTGCCTTTTCCGCCTGGCCGATCGCCCTGTAAAAACCGGCAAGGGCCAAATATCCGCCCGGATTTTTCGGATCTTTTAATATCACCTTCTCATAATTTTTTTCTGCATCATCATGCCGCTTTATGGCGGCATAAAAGTTGGCCAGGCCGGTCAGCAGCTGTATATTATCAGGATCAATCCGGGAGGCCTCTTTTAGTTGTGTCTCGGCCGGCAAGGTTTTCCGCTGCATCATATAGAGATTGGCCAGCGCCATTCTCGGCTCAACCGCGTTATTTTTGACGGCGATCGCTTCTTTATAGGTCTTCTCGGCTGACAAATAATCTTTTTTTGCGGTATGAACTGAAGCTAAGACCATGAAGGGCTTAATGGTATCGGGTTTGGCTTTAATGACCTCTTCCAGTAAAGAGACAGCCTCAGAAAATTCCTTATTAGCAGCCAGCGTACCAGCCAAAAGTACTTTGCCATCCAAATTACCAGGCTCTTTACTCAATATGATATCAGCTTTTTCCTTCGCTTTATCCGCTTCGCCGGACAAGAGGTATAACTCGCCCAGCGTTAGATGAGCATCGGCAATATCAGGATTAAGAGAGACCGCTTTTGTCAATTCCTGAAATGCCATTCGAAGGTTATTGATTCCTCCAAGCTTAAGATAGGCCAGACCCAGTTTGTAATGCCCTTTTGCATTCTTCGGATCTATCTGAATGACATTTTTGAACTCAATAACCGCCTCTTCATACCGGGAAGATTGAAGGTACTCTTCCCCTCTCTGAAGATGACTGCCAAGTTCCTTTGCTTTATTTCCGCTGCAGGCAGATAAAAAAACGGTGATGACAATCAAATAAAATAGTCTTCCTCTCATGCCTGGATTACTGGATTTTTTCACTATTTACCTCGAATAAATATTTATTTTTAAACACAAAGATTTGAAGAAATGATATCCGCAGATGGCGCAGATTTTACAGATTTATAGTAAGTGACAAGGCAGAAGGCACAAAGGCAGAAGTTATTCTAAATGCTTTAACTTTAATTCTTGATATCAATTTTTTGCTGACGACTGAAAACTGTTGACTGATGGATTGAAGTAGCGATGAAAAAGGGTAACGGGTTGCATTATCCACCGGGCACTTCCTGACCTTCTGCCTTCTGCCTTGCCACTTAGTGGTTCAAGCTTTCTCTCCCTTTATCATTCCTTTTCAACAACTTCATGATGATTAACAAAAGAATGACGCCCAGCAGGAAGAATATAATGCCCCCTTTTTTATGGAGAAGGCTATCTGTGATAAATCTTTTATCCACATAGACACTTAGAAGCGAAAGGGTCAAGATTCTTACCCCGTTTTTAAAAACAGCAATAGGAAAAATGGACAGGATCAGAATCAAACGTCTCCAGTTGCTTTTAAGATAAAAATGGGAGAGCAGGATCCCGGTGAGGATCAGTACAATACTTGACCGTATCCCGCTGCACTGTTTTGCCACTTCCACATTGACGCCGGCGGGCAACATAAATATATTACCCTCCCTGTAGACCGGCACCCCCGACATTTTGAAGAGCCAGTGCGAGACATCTGCTGAGTTGATTTGCAATACATAAATCAAATTTTCTCTAAGTGCATCCGGCATAGGTACGGAAGAAAGGAGGAACAAAAGGGGAAAGATGGCTTCTTTAAAGGCTTTGTCGCCATAAAACAAAAGGAATCCGCCCAGCCAGAGGATAAGCGCAGAAAGAATGGTCAATGAGAGATAATCATTGGGACTAAAGATCCCACTTTGAGACAGTCCGATCAGATAGAGTAAAATACCTGCAACGATCCCTGTCAATCCTCCTGCCATGGAATAGCTTACATCCTGAAAGATTGTGCTTCTTTTTGAATAGATTAGATAAATGCTGATAAGAGGGATTAACGGAACGTGAGAGTATAGATCACTCTTAAGAGATAAGGAGAGCAAGTCCCTGATCGGGGTATAGCAAAGGGTGAATACAGCGATATTGAAAAAGAGAAAATATATATTTCTGGGTATCACACCGCTCGTGGACGTAAGAACAGATTTCATTGCAGACTTCTTCCCCCTCCCCTTTCAGCCCCCAAAGAGAAAATCATGGAAGTAAAAAGATGCCTCATGATGTCTCTTTATCATTGAAGGTTCGGAAATTATAACTTTCCGGTCTTTCATTGTCAATGAAGGCAGATTTTTGCTCCGCACCTCATTCTTCCTGCCTTCTGCCTACTGCCTTTGTGCCTTCTA
The DNA here is from genome assembly GCA_015222555.1 of Pseudomonadota bacterium. Classification (GTDB taxonomy): domain Bacteria; phylum Desulfobacterota; class JADFVX01; order JADFVX01; family JADFVX01; genus JADFVM01. The sequence goes on along the minus strand of JADFVM010000365.1, from coordinate 1,278 downwards.
TCTCAACAATCTGCGTCATCTGCATACAAAAAAAGAAAGTATTCAGGTTATTCTTTTTAGTATCTTTTCCTATACTTGATATTTAAGATGGATGACCCCATTCATATTATGCCTGGCATCATGGTTTTTTTAACACCTCATCGTGATTGCCTACAACTCTCAGGAAAATAGTATCATCAAGGATCTCAAAGGTTAATCTGTAGTGGATATCTATTCTCGCTTCCCATACGCCTTCGGCGCCTTTGATCTTCTTGGTGTGCAGTGAGGGGTATTGGAAGTCTTTTGAGAGGAGGGCTATCTGTTTGTCTACCTTCTTCTTGACAGGCTTGGGCAGGTTTTTATAAGCGCTTTGAAACCTTTTGTACGCTTTGATCTTCACTTGCTGAGTTCTTCAAGTAAACCTTCAACTGTGCCGTCACCGATCACATTGCTCACCTTTTTATCCTCATCAACCTCCCTTTCCATTTTCTGCCATTTCTTCGACCAAAAATAACTTTGCGCTGGGTCAATAGTTTCCTTTGCCTTGATAAAGCATACAAAATCCAAAACCTCTTTTATTTTTGAAGCAGGCAGCCCCTTTATTTCGCTCAATAGTTCTTCCTTATATTCACTTATCGTCATTTTATATGTCCTCCTACCTGTAATCTCGTAATTATTATACATAATTTAACCTGAACATCAAAACTATATTGAGGACAGGCTATGGATATCATGGGGTCGGACCGAAAGCGTCGGGATAAAAGAAAAGAGATCTCAGCAAAACCCCTCTTTGTATTTATTGCGAGTATGGCGAAGCAATCTCAGGTTCTCATAAATGAAACCAATGCATTTTGTTCAATGATGAACCTCCTCATTTTTTGAGGAGCATCATGCCATACACTGTCTACCCTGGGAAGATGGGGTTGTTTTTATGCTTACGTCCCTTCGCACTCTTTGTGGCTTGTTAATAAAGGATTTTTATCTGCGCAATCTGCGGATCAGCATGGTTTGCATGTTTGCAAGACCTGCCCCCAGCATGTTTCGTCCATGCGGGCCTTTGCGGCCGCTACTGAAAAATATTCCTCGCTTTGCATCAGCTTTCTTAACCTCCTCATCTGTGTCATCTGTGAAATCAAGTCTTCTTCAGCAATTCTTCACTGGGCGAATTGCGGAGCTAAATCTGCGGACACTATATTCTATCGTCTTTACCCTTCTGCCTTCTTCCTCATGCAATTGCTTCACTCGGCTACGTTTTCACCCCAAGGGTACTTGTCACTTCGTTCGGGCGACGGGAAGGGA
>JADFVM010000054.1 GCA_015222555.1 Pseudomonadota bacterium | reverse complement strand
TTTAATGCCGCCTTTTTAGTTTCCTCTCCCGTCCAGAGGTAGCCCTCAATGTAAACAAACTTAGCGCCTTTCAGTATGGCTTCGTCAACATTGTCGGGATGCAAGGAGGTGGAAATCCCAAGGTCTGTCACCATGGTCCGCTGTGCATCGGGCGTAATGAGGACAATTGACGTGCCCGTGCCTGAATTTTCCGAACCGGGCCCAGGAAAGCCAACGTCACAGTCTGTCATGTCCTCCGTATAATGTTTGCCATAGGAATCATTGGCAACTCTGCCTATATAGTAGGCCTTACCCCCAAGCGCGCCCACACCATGAATAGTGTTTGCCGCCGAACCTCCCGAACAGGTTGACAGGGGGTGGTTTTTTAAGGCGCCCAGAAGCGTTTTCTGTTCATCGCTGCTGGAAAGTGTCATCATCCCCTTGGCATATTTAAGTCCCTTCAACTCATCATCACTCACTTGAGCCTGGATATCAACGAGTGCATTACCGATACCTACAACATCAAAATTCATTTTAACTCCTTATCTAATATGGACAAATTTTTGTGCGAGAAAGTATACCATAAGGCAGGTGACATCCTTAATAATTTTTCGCTTCCAGTAAACATCACACAGTTGAATTATTTTTTGCACTTTTCACAGGCTGTGGTATAAATAATATAAAATTCTGTAAGGCTGGGGTGGCCTTTTGATTTTGAGCGACTCACCCTTCGCATTCCGGCACATCATTCCATTAGAGGTTAATTATGCGTAACTGGGCTAAAATTCTTATTGTAGACGATATACACCTTAATCTCGTCATAATGGAAGATGAACTTTCTGCCCATGGTCATGAAATTATAAAGGCATATAACGGCCATCAAGCCATTAAAATAGCTCATGAAAAAACGCTGGATATCATTCTTATGGATGTCCTCATGCCTGGTATCGATGGATTTGAGACGTGCAGGCAACTTAAGGAAAAAGCTGAAACCGCTAATATCCCTGTTATTATGGTGACCTCTCTAAACGATAGGGAAGCAAAGCTTAAGGGGCTGGAAGCAGGGGCACTGGACTTTATCAGCAGGCCCATAGACTTTGATGAAGTTTCTAAAAAGATCAACAATCTTCTCGGAATGCGGATGTATCAAAGATACCTTGAAGATAACAATAAGCTGCTTGAGAAACTCGTCGGCATAAGGACCCGTGAAATAGAGGAAGCATTTACAGACACCATCTATCGTCTTGGCATTGCAACAGAATACAAGGACTATATCACTTCGCTTCATACAAGGAGAGTGGGACACTATACTCAACATATCGCTGAATTACTCGGCCTACCGGAAGAGAGAAGACAAGAGATGTTTTATGCAAGCCAGATGCACGATGTAGGCAAGATAGGGATAGCCGACAATATCCTGCTTAAAGCGGCAGATCTTACAATAGATGAATTTGATACCATGAAGACGCATACGACAATCGGCGCCAAGATTCTGAGCAGTTCAAAATCAGAGTTACTAAGGGCAGCAGAAAAGTTTGCTCTCTATCATCACGAAAGATGGGATGGTACCGGTTATCCAAATAAGTTAAGGGGAGAAAAGATACCGATTGAAGGAAGGATTATGAAGCTGGCAGATGTCTATGATGCCCTGAGGAGCGTCAGACCCTACAAACTGGCTTATGATCATCAAAAAACAGTCAATATTATTCTACATGGTGACGGTAAAACAATGCCCCATCATTTTGATCCACTTTTAATGGAAGCTTTTATTGACTGTCATCAGGAATTTGAAGAAATTTATAATAAATATAGATAGATATAAGAATCTACTGCCCCGAAGAAATAGCGGCTCAAAGACTCTCCTCAAGTTCCTCTACCACCATCGCTTTATAGCTTCTCTTATTCACCTTGACCACCGGCTTCTTTTTCCAGAACATGCTTTACATAGCTTTTATATTCCGCCTGCATCCTCTTTGTCAGTGGACCTACGGTATAGGTCTTTCCCTCGAAGGATATGACGGGGACAATCTCCCGGACTGAACTTGTAATAAAAAGCTCCTCTGCTCTGAGCATATCCTCAATTGTCATATCTTTTTCCTCAATAGCAATACCCGACATACGCGCGACTTTAATCGCAATTCCTCTCGTAATTCCTGAAAGGATTCCTGCGGACAAGGGTGGCGTCATAACAACACCATTCTTAACTGCAAAGATATTGCTCGTTATCCCTTCCGCCACCTTTCCGTCATTGTTGACAAAGAGTCCTTCATCTCCCCCTTTTTTTCTCACCTCCATGAGGCCAAGGATGCCCGGCATATAATTGACCGTTTTGTGACTGACAAGGGGAGAGCGGTGATCAATGGTCATATTATCAAGAAGACTTAACTTAATCCCTGCCCTTTGAATCTTCTCAACATCCCCGGGTACGGCATCGGCAGAGACGATAAGCTCTGCTTCAGCCGATTCATCAGGGAAGAGACCGGCCGCCCCCTCCCCCCTCATCAGTGTCATCCTGATGCGGCTGTCAATTTCAGTGAGAGAATTCAGTTCCAGCAGTTGCATGAGGATATTTCTTAGCTCATCGCATTTAAAAGGAAGAGGGATCTTTAAAAAATTCGCCGTCGCACTTAATCTTTCATAATGCTCGTTGAGGGCAAAGATCTTCCCGTCATAGCTCCTCATCGTTTCAAAAAAACCATCCCCATACAAAAGACCGCGATTGAAGGGAGAGACCCTTGCTTCATCTGCCTTAGAGAAATTTCCATTAATGTATATTATTTTACTCACTTCAATTATCACTCCTTGTGACGACTAAGATTGCGAAAGACTTCCCCCTTGAGAAGGGTCTCTTCATATTCAGACTGTGGATCGGAATCAGCCACGATACCGCCGCCCACTGAAAAGTATATCTTTTCATCTTTAACCAGGGCCGTTCTGATGGCGATATTCAGATCCATACTGCCGTCAAATCCGATATAACCGATTGAGCCGGTATAGATCCAGCGCGGGTCAGGCTCTACTTCGTGAATGATCTCCATGGCCCTCACCTTGGGGGCACCCGTAATTGAACCGCCAGGAAATGCCGCTGTGATACAATCAACGGCATCCATACCTTCTCTAAGCTGCCCCGACACGGTGGACACCATATGGTGAAGATTGGAGTAACTTTCTATGATCTTCAGATTGTCCACCTTAACACTACCATAGCGGCATACCCTGCCAAGATCGTTTCTTTCCAGATCAACGATCATCACATGTTCGGCACAATCCTTTGCACTGTTTTTCAGTTGCTCCATCAACGCGGCATCTTTTACACCGTCGGATACGCGCTTTATTGTGCCCTTTATGGGCCTTGTTTCCAGACGTCCATCCCTTAATGAAAGAAACCTCTCCGGTGAGTTTGAAATCACTGAAAAATCGTCATACCTTAAATAAGCGCCGAATGAAACAGGATTCGCCTTTTTAAATTTTCCATACAGCAGATAATCAGATCCTTTAAAAATGGCCGAAAAACGTTGCGAAAGGTTGGCCTGGTAAATATCGCCCTCACTGATGTAATCTTTAATCTTTCCTACAGCCTCAAAATAGTTTGACCTGCTGAAATTTGAGGACAGCTCTCCCACAACAGGTTCTACCTCTTCCATTTCAGCTTTTTTTGAAAGAATCTCCTTAAAATAATTAAACCGCTCTTTCGCCCTTTTTGTTCTATTTATCCCGCTTTCAGGAAAGCCCGTAGAGCTGAGATGTGCCTTGTCTTCCTGGTGATCATAAATGACAACCACATCATAAAAGCAAAATCGCATATCGGGGATGGAAAAACAATCCTCTTTCCTGGCCCTTAATGTCTCTATCAACTCGGCTGACTCATATCCCATATATCCCACGGCACCCCCGCAGAATGGATAGACAGGGTGAGAGGCTTCACCAAATTCTACAAGGACTGCCCTCAACTCAACAAAGGGATTCCCCTCTGATTCCTCCACCTTATTACCACTTGTTTTTCTAAGCTGTCTGCCCTTTGACTCAAAGGTAAGAAAGGGATCGGCACCAATAAAAGAGAACCTGCCGGAGTATGATAAATTGTTTGAGGCGCTTTCCATGAGAAATGCATTGGGAAGAGACTGCACTGAAGAAAAGAGTGCATCAACAAGGTCGACATCATCATCGACAGCTTTGAGCGGATCAAGATCCAGTTCTTCAATAACCATGGGAAAAGATGTTAGAGATTTTTAACATCCAAGTCAAGGGTGGCAATAAAGCTAAACACCTCAG
>JADFVM010000364.1 GCA_015222555.1 Pseudomonadota bacterium | reverse complement strand
TTTGCCGGCACCGGAACCCGCTACCTCTCCGATGACGGCCGGCAGGCCCTCCACGATCTTTTCATCCGCTCCTTCGGTCCTGCGGAGCAAAAATAGTAAATGAATAGAGAATGGGGTCGCACCAAAATAACATATTGAAGAGATATGGGGCCTTGTCGGACCAAATTAACCAATTGATATATGCCGATAAAATCCTAAAAGGAGGGCTGTTTGAGGGCTTAGACCCCCTATAGAGTATGCAATCATCCAAAAGCCAGTGCGATTTCCCGACTGCTATGCTCCGGGTTTGGCTGTCAACTTTTATTTTATTGCATAATCTGTAAAATGCATTATTTTAAGAAAAGATCCATTAAGTTTAGTAGAAGCGAGCTTTCCTTCAGGTTGTCCTCGTTAACCTCTTTGTTTGCCAAACATCGGTCGTTGCCGACGAAGTTTCTGCTGATCACTTAAACCGGAGAAACAGCATGAAGCTTTATGCCGGAAATCGGTGTCACACCATCTTCAATTTTGGCATAAGCAAGCCTGTGAAACGATAGCCTGTGTTGTCTGGACACCCAGACTTCCAGTCGAGGTATCAAATGATGTCTTGGCTCAATAACAACGTGGTTCCCATGAGGAACCCATAACAAAGGAGTAGAATAAGATGGCTGAAGGTACAGTAAAGTGGTTTAACGATTCAAAAGGTTTTGGTTTTATTGAGCAGGATAGCGGCAAGGATGTATTCGTGCATCATTCCGCAATTCAGGCCCAGGGCTTCAAATCCCTGCAGGAAGGCGCGCGGGTGACCTTCGATGTGGTCGACGGCGCCAAAGGACCGGCAGCAGAGAATGTCGTCCAACAGTAAGAACTGATATCGATTATTGCAAAGATCCCGCACTCCGCGGGATCTTTTTTTTACCGCAGTGTCTTTTACGCTGAACACGAAGCATGAATAAGGAGAAAGTCTTGGCCACACCAAACGATTCATGTGAAAAGCCCAAGCTGGAGAAAGAGAACAATCCTGCCGGGGAAAAGGAAGACCATTTTTTTCAGGAAGATTAACCCCGACTTGTCGGGACTTTTCCTAACCGAAAATACGCTATGCCACGGGGAGTCTCCTTGTGGCTTTTATTTTGAGGACACGACCATGATAACTGTATCCAATGTTGCTCTCTCCTATGGCAAGAGGGTCATCTTCCAGGACGTCAATATCAAGTTTACTCCTGGCAACTGCTACGGCCTGATCGGGGCGAACGGCGCCGGAAAAACCACCTTTCTGAAAATTCTGGCAGGTCAGCTTGAGCCTGATCGGGGCGAGGTTACCAGGGGGCGAGGACAGCGCATCGCGATGCTCAACCAGGACCAGTTCGCCTTTGACGAGTACACTGTTTTCAATACCGTGATCAGGGGCCATAAGAAGCTCTACAAGGTGATGGTCGAGCGTGAGGCCCTCTATTCCAAGGCTGATTTTACCGAGGAAGACGGCCTCCGTTCCGGAGAACTTGAAGCCAAGTTCGGTGAAATGAACGGCTATGAGGCAGAGGCAGAGGCCGCTGTGCTGTTAAACGGGCTCGGCATCCCTGAAGAGATGCGTCAAAAAAAGATGAAGGAGCTTGACGGCAGCGACAAGGTGCGGGTGCTGCTGGCCCAGGCCCTGTTCGGCAACCCGGATATCCTGCTTTTGGACGAGCCCACCAACCAACTCGACCTGAAGACCATCACCTGGCTGGAGAATTTTCTCTCCCGCTTCCAGAACACAGTGATCATCGTCTCCCATGACCGCCA
>JADFVM010000363.1 GCA_015222555.1 Pseudomonadota bacterium | reverse complement strand
TTAAAAAAACATAAAATCAAAACAAGCCATGATTACGCATTTTTTTCATAGTAAATTTTACATGATTTTTTTAACTTTTTATGTTTCTTACTATAAAAATCAAGGCCTTCTAACATTAACTTTGCCCAGGGCGGCTGTTGTGGTAATCCTGTACAAGGTATCCCCCGCATCCCCCGCATCCCCCATTTTTCATTTTTCATTTTTCATTTTTTAGTAGCACCCCTTTATTGCATACAAAGCAAATACAATTGTTTCCATAAAGTACTTTAATACAAACTTAAAGTAACTATATCTGACAAATTGCACTGTTTCAACTTTTTAGTACCTTAGAAATTATTCTCTGCGTTTTTCTGACAGAAAAATAATTTAGCTTCGCACAATCGCCCTTGGAAGCAATGCTTCGAAGACTTGATTTCGTGAAGGTACTTACACCCCTCAAGGGGGTACTGAAAATAGTCCGGTTCATCTGGGTTAAGACTTTAATGTTCCCGGAATTTCTATTATAAAAGTTTAAATTGCATTTAAGAGCATAAAAATAATATTATATAAGCATATTATGCTTTAAAATAATTTCCGTCCACTATAACGAGCCTGCATAAGCAGACACAATCCTAAAGACTTAAGTCAATTATTCATGATTCGCGATATCAGACTACATGGCCAGGTCAATAATATTATTGAGTTCTACGCCACTATTTCCGGAGAAAATATAGACCAGCGCTATTTCTATACCAGTTCATCGGAAAAGGACAGCAATTTTGACCGTTTTTTTGCCCCCGGCAATGAGTTCATCATCAGCAAAGATGGTGTCACCTATAACTGTAACGGCGGCAGCGTATGTGAATATATGTTCGGCGTCGAGCAGCCCTTTCAGGACATGGTTAAAAAAGATGTATTAAACCGGCTTGCCATCTATGGAACATATTATGGTGAAGATGAAGAAAAACTGGTTTTTTCCAACAATACAACGGGCTTTGACAGCTATAGCCAGATGTTCTTCGACATGCATGCTGTGAGCAACTATTACTTTTTCCTGCAGCTTGACAAAATAAGAGAAAGGAAAGAGGAACAGGAATTAATTCTCAAGGCAATTGGCAAACGAATCAAGAGGAACACTGACGTGGGAGACAGTAACGACGTCAATCTGGCTCAACAGATCTTAAAGGATGTTAATATTCCGGGTGCCGCCCTCTTCTTATTCAGGATTGTTAACCGCCCCAATCAGATCTATTATGAGATGTTCGAGAAATTTTATTACGAAAAGAAGGCCATCTCCGAGGAAGAAGAAAAAACATTAAGGGAAGTGGCTGACAAATACGACATCGATCAGTATCAGCAGGAAAGGATAAAAATTGATGTCATGTATAAAGACCATGACAATAAGACGATTATTGACGAATACAAGGACGTCCTAATTTCCATGGAGCAGGATGGTAGTGAGGAAGGGAAGGCCCTCATCAATCCCAAACTCACCAGACTCAGGACTTTAAGTGTAAGAAACAACATTCCCCTTGCCCTTTTTGACAAGCTGGACAACCTCATATTAAAAGGCAAGGAAATAGTCAAAATAGACGAGCCCGACTACATTCTCGAGACCAGGGAAGTCCTGGAAGGTCTCTTCCTGATGAAAGGAAGTGACAGTGAGATCATAAACAACGAAGATCTGCATAGACTTTTGATTGCCAAGAAGACATCGGTAGAAATGAGAGACAGAACCTTTGAAGGAATTCTCCTCGATACGGGACGCATATGTGACGAAAAGATGAATAAGGAAAACGATACCACCGCCCTGGAAAACTTTGGATATATCGTTACCTTTTTTGACCGCTACGATGCGACATCAACCATACTTAGCCAGCTCTCTTTTATGGAAAAAGACAGTATTAACGAAGATCAGGTAAGAAGTCTGCTTGGGCACAAAAAAGCCTTTGATGAATTGGAAAATGGCCTCTTCAGGAGACTCTTCTTTGAGCCGATCATGGAAAACAGTTATCTTGCTTTTTATGGCAGGGGAAAGATTACAGCCTTGCTTAGGGGATTGGAGCAGGTGGAAAAAGGAGAGTCAACACTACAAAAGGTAGTTGAAGGACTGAAAGACTTAAGCCGGGAAGAAAGTCTGTACAATATCATTCATAATAAAGTGAAAGACCGTATTAGAACGTTCTACTCCGAACTGAACACGAAGGAAGAGCAGACCATATTGAAGAGAGAAGTCGGCAGAGAGCTAATTAAAACTGGAGTTATAAAAGAAGAAATCCCCGCTCATATATTTGACAAGGTGGTAATGAACATTAAAAAAGAAGCCATTTACCTTCAAAATCTCTTGCCGCAAATTATTAACACAACGGATTCTTTGCTGCGAGAAGATTTTATCATCAATAGCGGACTGGACAGGTTCTACATTGAAGAACTTGAAAGAGAATACTTCCGCGTCAACTCGCTCGCGGAAGAGGATCTCAACAATATAAGAAAACTTGCGGACTGAAGAGCAAAAAACAGACTAAGACATTCCTCTGTCCTCATTAAGACGATAGATGAGTGTCCACCAACATCGATTAAAAAATAGAATCATACACATTATTCAATGAATCAAAATCCCCCTTAATCCCCCTTTACAAAGGGGGAGAGTTATGTCCCTCCCTTTCTTAAAGGTCTTGTGCCCTGTGGGTAGAGGTTAGGAGGGATTTAAAATCGGCCAGATGTCAGCTTTTGTTTTAATGTAATAGAAATTTTTCCGACTATGTACAGACTTTTATACCTGACGAGCTAAGCCGTTTTCTTCCCTTCAACATTGTAATCTTTTATTTTATATATTAATGCCCGATGGCTTATCTCAAGCAGTTTTGCCGCCTTGGTACGATTCCCGCCTGTTTTTTCCAGAGCCTTCCTTATCAGCTTTTCCTCCATAGCGCTGCAGTTCTTTTTTATAGAAAGATTGCCGTCATCCACCTGCATGGATTCTGCGGTTGGCTTACTTTTAATATCGGCGGGAAGATCATCGGCTACAATGAGTTTCCCCTCTGCCATGACCATACCTCGTTCAATGGCATTCTCAAGTTCTCTCACATTTCCGGGCCAGGAGTAATTAAGAATCAGTTCGAGGGAGTCATGGTCAACACCCTCAACCTCGAGATTCAGCGTGTCTCTGAATTTATGTATAAAATGATTCATGAGCAGAGGGACATCATCCATTCTTTCACGCAGTGGAGGAAGAACCATAGGTAGCACATTCAGCCTGTAAAAAAGATCATCCCTGAACCGGCCTTCCTTAACCTCTTCGGCAAGATTTCTTGTTGTTGCCGCAACAATCCTCACATCGACCTTGATTGTTGTGGTGCCGCCCACTCGCTTTATTTCACTCTCCTGCAGCACCCTCAGGAGCTTTACCTGCAGATTGAGGGGAAGCTCGCCGATCTCATCAAGAAAAAGGGTTCCGCCATGAGCTTCCTCGAACAGACCCCGCCTTGCACTCACGGCATCGGTAAAGGCGCCCTTAACATGACCGAAGAGCTCACTTTCAATAAGATTTTCCGGGATGGCCCCGCAATTGATGGCAACAAAGGGTTCATTTTTTCTTCCACTGTTATAATGTATCGCTCGAGCAACAAGCTCTTTCCCTGTGCCGCTTTCTCCCATGATGAGAACCGTTGACTTCACATTGGCAATCTTCTTTATTTTATTGAAGAGCTCCTGCATCTTGCTGCTTTTCCCTATGATATTTTCAAAGCTGAAACTTTTTTCCACCTCCTGCCTGAGACGAACATTCTCACGGGCCAGCCGCTCTCTTTCTTCCGCTTTTTTCAGCGTCAGCAAAATTGCATCGTTATTGAAAGGCTTGGAAATATAGTCATAGGCGCCTTCCTTGATCGCTTCTACGGCTGTATCAAGCGCTCCGTAGGCGGACATCATAATGACAGGAAAAGAAATACCCCTCTTCATGAGAGCCTTTAACAAAGTAAGACCATCCATGCCAGGCATTTTTATATCGCACAGCATTAAGTCAAAGACATCCTCATCGATGCTCTTAATCGCCTCCTCGCCATTTGCGGCAACTTTCACCGAGTAGCCTTCCTTGCTCAGCATTGATTGCAGCATATGCCGCATCGAATCTTCATCATCGACAACCAACAACTTCTTTTTTGCCATCACAACTCTCCT
>JADFVM010000362.1 GCA_015222555.1 Pseudomonadota bacterium | reverse complement strand
TGAAGCGCATGGGTTTTGAATACTTCAGTATAGGAAGGTTAGGCTGAAAGGGAGGAAAAGGGTCAAAACATTTGGAGCGAAAGCCAGGCGAACTATACAGGGTTCAGAACGGGATTTCAGAAAAATGTTCATTTAGCACAAACTGGAGGTTTTAAAATGACTGAAATCAAAATTATGGTTTGCCGGCACTCTGTTTTTTACAGCCCGGTCATTGCGCTGATCGCCAAAGGGTTTCTGGAGAAAGAGGGACTTAGCGGCACTTATCAAGTGCTGCCTGCCGGTTCTTCTATTACTGAAGAAGTAGCTTCTGGTCGCATGGGGGTGGGACAGGCAGCGGTTTCGTTGAGTTGGCCGGATCTTGAAAAGGCTCAAAACCCATCTGTTGCCCAGTTTGCCCAGATCAACACTTTCGACGGGTTTTTCATTGCCGCCAGAGAGCCGGACAGCAACTTCACTTGGGATAAGCTGAAGAGCGGCAAATTCATGTATGTCCACGGAGGACAGCCCGAAGCCATGCTGAGATACGGCGCATCTAAGAGGGGGCTTGACCTCGACGAGGTCCAAGGAATCAACAAATCTTCTACCCAGGATATGATGGATTCGTGGCGTAAATTGGAGGGAGATTTCTTTCATGAACAGGGATCATATCCGCAGCAACTCGAACATGAGAAATACGCTCATATTGTCGCTTCTGTGGGAGATGCCGTTGGGCCTGTTGCGTTTTCTTCTCTGATATGTCGCTGGGAATGGCTGGAGACTGATGAGGCAAAAAGATTTTCAAATGCCTACCGGACATCCCGTGAGTGGGTAAACACATCAGATCCGGAAGAGATCGCACGAGCAGAGGCAAGCTTTTTCTCTGATCATTCTGCCGAAGCCGTAGCCCAGGCCATAAGAACATATCAGCAAATGGGAACCTGGAGCGGAGACGTTGCCATACCGAAAAACCTGTATGAAAATGCTCTCAATGTCTTCCAGCATTCAAAGCTCATCAGCCAGCGCCACCCCTATGAGAAGGTTGTTGTCCCTCCGCCTTAAAAACAGATGACCAATTCGTAAATGGGGTCACACCTTTTTTTAAAGCTGAGGAGTGAAAAGGAAGCAGGGCAGGGGTTTGCAGATGTCAAAAAGGGATCAAATATACGCTTGATTCTTGCGCGAAAAAGAAGACTGGAAAAACAAAATCACATAACCTGAATTCAACTCATAAGCGCAACACATTATGGTGGTGAAGGGATGAGTTTACTACATCATGTGATCGCCCGAGGAATAGGGCAGAGAGAGACTTTTAATGATGACCAGGATAGAATACAATTTATACTCGGCTAGATTTGGCACATCATAAAAAGAAACTTGAGATCAGAGTTAGAGGGGTTAGGGAAATTAATGGTAATGTTGAGCTCGAATCTGAAAGGAGTTGACGATAAAGAAGGTGAAAACGTTCCTGAAGGACTTCCTGTTGTTGTTGACGCCCATGTCCACATCTTTCCCAGCAATATTTTTTCTGCAATCTGGACATGGTTTGACGAAAATGCCTGGCCTATTCGATATCGGCTAACCACCTCGCGCGTGTTGGGGCACCT
>JADFVM010000361.1 GCA_015222555.1 Pseudomonadota bacterium | reverse complement strand
GCGAGTGTCATGACGAAGGTTACCGCCATAGACATGCCTGTTGCTGTCTTCAGGTCGCCTGAAACGGCGATGAAGGGGCACATGCCCAGAAAATAGGTGAGGGCGATGTTATGGGTAAAAACGGCGGCTATGAATATGGTTATTATGTCCATAATTTTTTGATCGTGCTAGTCTTTAAAAAGTTAAAGTTTCTCGCCAAGGCGAAAAGCTCGCAGAGATTAAAGTATCCTTATTATCCTCCCCCCTCAAGGGGGAGGAGAGGGATTTAAGTAACAGCTGCCCCGTTTTGTAGGCGAGGTCTTTCACTGCAGAGACTCGGAAGTCACTGAAATCTGTACTGCCATCTTTCATTAATCTCCAATCCGTGTTCATCCGTGGTTATCTATATCTTTACCTTTGCGCTCTCTGCGCCTTTGCGAGAGATTTGTTTATTTCTTCTCCGGATAAATCGTCCTCAATACCCAGATATATAAACCCAGTACCAAAAAGGCTCCCGGCGGCATCACCATAAGAATCCAGGGTGTCCACCAGCTGCCCAGAACCTGATAACCCATCATTGTGCCAAAGCCAAGAGGTTCCCTGATAGCTGAGATGAGAATGAGGGAAAAGCTGTAGCCCATGCCGACACCGAGACCGTCCAAAATAGAGGGTCCGGGTTTGTTGCCGGAGGCAAAAGATTCACAGCGTCCCATGATAATGCAATTGGTAATGATAAGGCCCACATAGGGGCCAATCTGCTTGCTGATCAAGGGATAAAAGGCCTTCAGGTAAAGATCAACGCAGACGACGAAAGTGGCGATAATGACTGTGTAAACTGCCATTCTGACTCTTTTCGGAATATAGTTTCTTAGTAATGAAACAGACAGCGACGAGGACACGATGACAAAGGTCGTGCCCAGACTCATGGCAAGAGAATTGGTCATTCTGTTACTCACTGCCAGCGTGGAACATATTCCCAGCACCATTCTGAAGGTGGGATTGTCTTTGATCAAGCCTCTCGTTAAAAGCCTGAACCCCTTCTCAGTTGCTTCAGCCATTATTTAAGCTCCTCATAGCTTCGATGTAAGGTCGGGATGTCTCGTTGATAATCTTTTCAAGCGTTTTACTGGTAATCGTCGCACCCGTAATGGCAGAGACATCATTGGGTCCCGTTGCTGCACCTTTTATCTGGACGATGATCTTTTTCTCTATCTGCTTCCCTTTAAACTGATCTCTGAATGCCTTCTCTTCAATCCTTGCGCCAAGACCGGGTGTTTCTTCCTGTTCAAAGATTTCCAGTCCCCTGATAGACATATCAGCGGGATCAAGTCCCACAATGAGAGACAGGGGCCCCCAGAAACCGGCGCCTTTTAACATAAAGGCAACGCCTGTGACAGGAAGATCCTTTTGGTTATCTTCGTGCGTCAGATAAAGTGTACCTTCTTCAGTGCTTTTTTCTTCAATCTGTATATTGTAGGCCTTTTCCGGCATCTCGCTGTCAAAGGGGATCTCTAATGCTTTTAAAAGGGCAACCTTGAACTGCCGCTCCTGGTTTCTTTGAATCACCGGGAATGAAACGTTGTTAATGGCTGCCAGGGAAAGTGCCGAAGCGATGGAGACTAATAGGAGAACTGCGGCTATCATCAGTCTTTCTTTCATCGTCTGAACTCCTTGTATCTGTAGCTGAGCACGAGCTCGTCAATTAAAGACGAAAAGATGTTCATAAAGAGGATGGCAAACATGACGCCTTCAGCGTAGCCGGACACGCCCCTGATCAGTACAGTGAGCAGTCCGCATATGATGCCGAAAAACCAGCGTCCTCCCTTTGTGAAGGGGCCGCTTACAGGATCTGTGGCCATAAAAAAGGCACCGAAGAGCAAGCCTCCCGAAAGGAGTTGAAAGCCCACGGGCGCAAATTTTTCGGGATTAATGCCATGGAAAATGAATGCAAAGATCACAAAACTTCCAATATAGGATAGAGGGATGCGCCAGTCAGCAATCCTGGTAATAATGAGAAAGAGGCCGCCCAAAAGTATTAAAATGGCCGATGTTTCACCAAGAGAACCAGAAACATTACCCCAGAAGAGGTCCCATAAAGGAGCCAGTTCTCCCGTTGCCTTGAAGTCGGTCAGTGGTGTGGCGGCTGTAACCGCATCACCTGCCTGAGGAAGTGATGCGGAGATCAACGTTTCTCCAGACAATAGATCACCGCTGTATTTAATAAAACCACCCCAGCCCTCCATCGGTCTAATCCAGTTTCCTGTCATGACGGCAGGAAAGCAGATATACAGGAATATGCGGCTCACCAGCGCGGGATTGAAAATGTTGTGCCCTGTGCCGCCAAAGACCTCTTTGCCGAAGAGAATGCCCATAAAAATTCCGACACCAACCATCCATAAGGGGATGTTGGGCGGGAGGGTGAGGGGAAAGAGAATGCAGGTGACAAAGGCGCCTTCGCTGATTTCTTCCTTCCGGACTGCCGCAAAGACGACCTCCAGGCCAAGGCCAACAACATAAGAAATAAGGATTACCCATAAGGCCCGCCAGCCGAACAAGTAGATCCCTGCCAGGGCGGATGGCATGGCGGCAAAAACGACAAAGATAAACATCCGTTTCAGATTGATGCCATCCCGGAGATGTGGCGCCGCCTCAGTCACTTCAGCTCCACGGAAGAAGAAACCGTCAGCGGCATTGAGTAGCGGTTTTAAGGGTTTTAGAGGACTCTTTTCCAGCCAACCGTAGCAAAGGTCCAGTGATTTTCTGATTAAGCCTTTCACAGCTTGCCCTCCACTTCGAGTTTTTGAAGCCCAATGGGGTGGGACCATCGGCCCCTTTTTTCAAGCTCTTTTTTCCCTTTCATAATATTTTCAAGGAGAGGAATCTTGGACGGACATGCAAAGCTGCAAAGTCCGCACTCAATACATGCCTCCATGCCGTATTTTATAGCCTCTTCCGCCAGACCAAAGGCGACCATCTTGCTGTAGACATGAGGTACAAGGCGCCTGGGGCAGATGTCTTCACAATAGCTGCAGAAGATGCAGGGCCGTGACTCGCCCTGGATATTGGTCTGAGCCTTTCGAACTGTTTTCTTAAAAAAGGCCGAGAGAAATTCTCTTGAGTAGGAGAGGACTGAAAAACCGGGTTTCAGGAAATAAAGAAATTCCCTTTCTCTGTTTTCCTCAAGAATGGTTAGTGATGAAAAATGACGTTCTACCGGGTGGGCGGCAATTTCCACCGGTTTGCCTCTCATGGCGCCGCCGACAAGAATCCTTTCTTCCATACCCTCTTCAATGTTTCCAAGGATAGCCCACTCAATGGGTGTGCCTACGGCCACAATAAGGAGCTTATTATTTTTAAAACCGGGCCCGCCAAGGGAAATTATTTTATCTATGAGGGGTTTTCCCAGGACGACGGCATCATAGACATGAAGTATCTCTTCAATGCCAACAACAACGACACCCACTTCCGATGGGGTCCCACCATCAGGGACTTTCTTGCCCGTTGTAATCTCGGTAACGACCTCATCCATATCAAGGGGGTATCTATTTTCAAAGGTATGAAGGGTTATGTTTTTCTTCAGGGCATTGCCAAGCTCTTTAACGACAGTTGCTTCTTTGTTCAATGCCACATGTATATTTTCACTCAAATCAAAGAGTTTCATCAACAGGTGAAGGCCGGTAGTGAATTCTTTGATTTTCCCTGACAAAAGTAATTCCCGGGGAAGGGAAAAGGGCTCGGCCGAGAGGCCATTGACAACAAGGGCTTTAACATCCTTCAAATCAATATCAGATGTATGGTGGAAGCTGGGTATCCCCGTGCTTCCCAGCGCGGTGACGCCTGCAAGATAGAGGATTTCACTGATATCCTCCCTTGTTTTATCCGGTGAGCCCGCTCCCGGGATCGGTGCAAAGCCTCTTTCATCTCCATGTTCTCTACGGATTACTACGCCGAAATGAGGTTCGTGTCCTTCCATGAAGGTTTCGAAATGTTCAACTACGCCATTAATGGAAGCGTGAACAGGTGATGAATAGGTATGGTCATCACGGCCGATGATCTGGCCTCTTCGAACCTTATCCCCTTTTTTTACAAGGCACTGGGTCTCGGCGCTGAACCCCTGTTTCAAAGGGATAATGACCTTGTCCGGCAGTGGCAGTGTTTCAACAGTGCCTGAAAAGTTTGCCCCTTGAAGGTTGCCGAAGTTGTAACCACGCTTGACCATCGATTTGCTTGCTGAAAACATGATAGTGACTAATAAGAAGATTAGATTAAAAGTATTGAAAGATTAGCAGGATAAAAGTGTGCTTTCAAGGAAATTAACGATATACTTTTTCCTATGCAGAAACGTTATCCCTCACATCTTGTCATGCTTAGAAAGTGGTAGGGTTTGGGGGTAAGACAAGAAAAAAGATATTCCAGTTAACAGTAAAAAATGGTACATTTTTCTTTGACAGGTCTTTTTATCTGAATATTTATTACTGCTTTATTCATCTTAATATAAGAATACTTTGAAGACACATTTAATCTTGTAGCCACTATGACCATACTTATCTCCTCACTCTTTATTTTCCTCATTATTTTTCTCGTCCCTGAAAATGCCTTTGCCTGGGGACCGGGTATGCATATTGAAATGGCCTCTGCTGTTTTGAAAAATTTAACAATATTACCGGAGCCGCTACAAGTGTTGCTCCACAGCTTTCGCTATGACTTTATCTATGGTTGTATCAGTGCAGATATTATAAACGCCAAAAAATTTACGGAGTATGCTAAACATTGCCATAACTGGCACATCGGCATGAAGGTTCTCGATAGCGCAAAAAATGATTCACAAAGGGCCTTTGCCTATGGTTATCTCTGTCATCTTGCGGCGGATGTGGTGGCCCATAACTATTATGTTCCCAATCAGATAATTTCAAGCTTTTCCACGCGACTCTTAAAGCATACCTATTGGGAACTGAGATTTGATTCGCATGTTGATAAATCAGTCTGGAAGCTGGCAGAAAAGATTGCAAAAGAGATGCATAAGGACAATGATCCCTTGTTAATGGAAATACTGGATGATACCCTCTTTTCCTTTCGGACGAATAAGAGGATATTTAACAGTTTGCTCATGATGGCCCGCATGGAGCGATGGCATAAAGCGATGGATTTAATCTCGGCAAGGTCCAAGTGGCTGC
>JADFVM010000053.1 GCA_015222555.1 Pseudomonadota bacterium | reverse complement strand
CAGGTATATGACGGATTTTCTCAATATCGACCCCCAGACTCCCATCAATCGTAAAGGCACAAAGTGCGGCATCTCCTGATTGAGAATAATTAAACTGAAGGCCTTCTCCTTCTTCTAAACCGGCTAACCCTGGCTTTCCAAATTCCCCATAACTGAATTGAATTTTTCCTGGCTCCAGATTTGTGTATCTGCCGAGAAGAATCCTTAGAATTCCATGCCCGGCAATATATTTATTCCGATCCTTTTCAAATTTGAAGGAATGAGCCCTTTTCAGCTCTTTTTTAGAGAGCATTTCCAGAAATGCATCCAAGGAATTTTCCAAACCTCCCAGTTGAGCATGCCATACATGAATTTCATCCTTCTTCAGAACAAAGTCATTACCAATCTGTCTATTCATTGGCAAACTTTTGATGAATGGCTCTTTTCATTTTATTTTCTTTATAACACTAAGAGTAAATTCACTTATAAATTTTTTGAGTTTATAAATTTCTTTTTTCGTGCTTTGGTGGCATTGTGGCGTTTACATTGCTTTTCCAATAAGTAGCCAGATCTCTGGGAAGGACTTGCCAGTATTGCCCTTCGTACCGGCTTTTGATATATTCTAGAAATTCCCTATAATATTCGGCAGGATACTCTTCTACAGAAGGTTTTTTTCCATCAAAGCACATATAATCCGGATGTGTCGTAATCAGGGCCATCCCCCCCTTTTCTGCCACCCAGTCAAGCTTTCTTTTCCAGATATCAATCGTTTTTTCCTGCAGCATGACAAAGAGGGTAAAGTCCTGAGGCAGGGTATAGGGCAGCTCTATATATCCTTTTGAATCGTCTTTACTGGACACCCGGAAGGGGAAAATAGTAGCAACACCTTCTGATTTAGGCTCAAAGGGATCGGTATCAAAGGTTGATGCGTCATATTCAATGTCCAGCGCCTGAATCCATTCAAGGTTGTTATGCATGGAGGGTGATCTGAAACCGGTGACATTCCATTCTTTTATAAAACCGTTTATCTCTTTCGCCCGTTCCATGAATATTTTTTTTGAACGGTATAACTTACCATCATGATACAGACCATGGACCCCTATTTCAAAATCCTTATCTGTCAGATATTTACGCAACTCTGGTGAGACATCATATCTTTTGGGCACAAAATTAAAGGATGACCGGAAGCCCATCTCTTCTTCAATGGCCGCGAGTTGCTTGCACCGATCATGGCCATGCGCCATTTCTATGTCATGGGTGAGAATAATTGCGAATTTCTTCCCTTCAGGCCAGCCTGTGAAACCTTCCGGCCTCTCACCTGCTTTTTCATCAATAGGCCAGTTGTTCAGTCCGCCCATACGTCTCCTGATGACGAACTGCCTTCTCAAAAATATCTGAACAGACCTGGGAATCAATGGTCTCAAATAATAATATATATGATTAGTCAACATTGTTATTTTTCTATTATATTTTGAATTAATACCATGGAGGACACCTTTCTATCCTGCATGTTTGTAGAAAATCGTACCAATAATCCTGGATAAAGGCAGCGGCATGGATTGAAAGATTTTATGAAGTCTGTCTGATAATTCGGGGCCACCGCTGACAAAGGTATCCTTTTTCAAGTCATAGGTGTAATATTTTATAGTTTCCTCCCTTACACTCCACCCTGTCTTAAACTGCCGGAGTCCCTCAAAGCCTTCTTCCGTACGGCCAAAACTAAGTGTTTTATAACCATTTCGTGAATACCACTTAATTGCTTCCCACAGGGTAAGATTATTTGGCCTCAGGTGATGAAACGCGTTATCTGAAGCACCATATTTGAATAGGGCCTTGTTTCCTAGATGAAAAAAAACGGCGCCTGCTATCACTTTTTTATTATAAGATGCAAGCGCCGTAAAACCGAATCCTTTTGAAATAATACTTTCCTGAAGTTTACGAAAAAAAAACCGGGGCTGTGGCGGGATGCCATGCTTTTTTCTGGTAATGCAATTCAGCCGGTAAAACTCTTTCATGGCATCATCTGAAGTGCAAATTTCAACTTCAACATTTTCTCTGTCCGCCTTTTGAATATTCCTCCGGGTACTGTCCCTTAATTGAGAAAACAATTGATCTTCATCCTGCGTCAGGTCCAGATTATGTATGTAGAGATTGGATGACGCAAGCGTATCCCCAAACAGATCTTTTCCGCCCTTAATATCGATAGACTTCCAGTTTCTTTCTCTACCCAATTTGATCAGATGATTAAATACGTCCTGAAAGGATAAATCACCATCAATAATGGGCTCACAATAGTCGGAAAAAGGGAGGGACACACCCCTTTTACCGGTCAGGATGCTTTTTACTTCCATGAGCGGCAACAAAGCCTGTAATTTTCCATCTTTTATGAGGGTAAAGTAAAGGGGCGTGTAATGATATGATTCAGTAAGCACCCTTGCCCATTCGGAAGAATGAAAAAAAGAGTAATTCTTATTCGATAAAATTAACTTATCCCAATCGGGATAGGTTGTTGGATTGATTATTTCTAAGTTCAAAGTTAGTTTATTTTAGGCATAAAGGCAGGAGGCATAAAGATTCAAAAAATTAAATTCCAATATTCCGTTTTATCTGCAGATTTTATAATTCTGCCACTAAGGCACGAAGACACTAAGAGATAATACTGATAAAACTAAAGGACTATGCGTTTTAAGCCATCTTTTATATATTTTTCATTAAAGTTAATGAGAAAACCTAAACGCTTGTTGCATAGTTTTAGATGGCTAAGCACCTGTGCCTCCCAGACGGGATTCATATGATCTACTGCCTTAAGTTCACAAATGATATTATTCTCGACTAATACGTCGAGCCTTAAACCTTCATCGAAGGATATGCCATCATAGACGATTGGAATGTCTACTTGCCTTTGATGAACAAGTCCTCTCTTTTTCAACTCGTGGCAAAAACAAACTTCATATACTTTTTCAAGTAATCCTGGGCCCAACTCCTTATGAACGCAATAGGCAGCATCGACAATTTTATTTGCAACCTCTTCTGTCTCCTTGGGAATTGGCTGATACATCATTTTTATTCCTTTAAGCCTTGCTGCCTTAGTGGCCATAGATAAATTCTTTGATTTAGCCACGAAGACTCGAAGACACGTAGATTTATTTCATATAACTTTAAATTCTTTATATTGCTTTTTTAGTGTCTTGGTGACTTAGTGGCCCTAGATAAATATTGCCTGATTTTCTCCGCTACTCTTTTTTGCTGTTCTTCAGTCAGTTCCGGGAACATTGGCAGCGAAAGAAGCCGTGACGCACTTTTTTCTGAGGCTGGGAAATCACCTTCCTTAAAACCAAGATGCTCATAGGCCTTTTGCAGATGGAGAGGTACGGGGTAGTGAAGCCCTGCAAAGATTTCATTATCGGCCAGGGATTTCTGCATGCCATCCCTTTCATCTGTATGAATGACATAAAGATGATAGACATCTTTGTGCCCACCTGAGATGAGAGGTAAATCGATACTGTCTACTGAATTCAGCAATTCATTATATTTGGCGGCATTTACCTGACGCTTTCCGGTCCACTCCGGCAGATGTCTCAGCTTGACTCGTAACATACCGGCCTGCATGGCATCGAGGCGGCCGTTATAGCCTTCCAGGTCGTGATAATATTTCTTAGCCTGACCATGGTCACGGATCATGCGGATTTTTTTATCGATATCCTCGTCATTGGTTGTCGCGGCACCGCCTTCACCACAGGCGCCGAGGTTTTTACCGGGATAAAAGCTGAATGCAGCGGCATGTCCGATAGATCCCGCTTTCTTCCATTTGCCCTCTTTCTCCGAATAATATTCAGCACCATGGGCCTGACAGGCGTCTTCAACAACAATCAGCTTGTACTCATCAGCAATCTCCATAATAGGGTCCATATCGGCCATACGTCCGTAGAGATGTACGGGAATTACGGCTGTTACAGGCCTTCCTTTCTCTTTATGGACAAGTTTTCCACTTTCATTAACAGTGCATTGCTGACCGATATATTGACGAAGTTTATCAGGGTCGAGGTTGTAGGTCTCTTCATCAACATCAACAAAATCCGGAAGGGCCCCAACCTGTGAGATGGCCTCTGTTGTTGCAATAAAGGTATTGGGCACTGTGACAACTATGTCATCTTTTTGAACACCTGCAGCCATCAGGGCAAAGCGGAGTGCATCCGTGCCGCTTCCAACACCGACAGCATGCCTGGCATCACAAAATTTGGCAAAATCTTCCTCAAAACCGGAGACGTTGGGCCCACCAATAAACCAACCCTTTTGAATTGCATCGCGGCAGACTTCAACAAGCTCATCCTCGAGCTGTAGATGAGGTGTTACAAGGTCCAGAAATGGTACTTTATTACTCATTATCGATACTCCTTATAATTTTTGCCGGATTTCCCGCCACAATCGTGTTGGGAGGAACATCTTTCGTCACCATGCTCCCGGCGCCGACGATGGCATTTTCTCCGATGGTTATATTGCACATGACCGTCGCTCCCGAACCGATGGAAGCTCCCTTTTTTACATACGTCGGTTCCACCTTCCAGTCGGCCTCCGTCTGAAGACCGCTCCCCTTGACAGTTGAACGGGGGAAGGGATCATTGATAAAAGTGACGCCATGACCGATAAAGGCATCGTCTTCGATGACAACACCTTCACAGATGAAGGTATGACTCTGAATTTTGCAATTCTTGCCGATCGACGCGTTTTTCTGAACTTCTACAAAGGGCCCGATCTTCGTATTATCGCCGATAGAGCAACCGTAAAGATTGATGAATTTTGCCAGCTTAACATTTTCACCTAATTGGACGTCCTCTGCTATTGAGAGGTAATTCATACTTTTACCATCTGTCCCTGTTTTTTTAAAGACTTATCGCAAGCCTCGAGCAATTTGACGACCCTCAGGCCTGCATGACCGTCATTATGCGGGGATTTGTTATTTTCAATACAGTCGAGAAAGTATTCGGCTTCCAGTTTAAGGGCCTCCGTCGGGTTCACCCTCGGTGTCCAGATATCGCCGGAGCGATAACTCACCAGAAGATCATAAATCCCTTCCCTGTTTTTTACATCGATCCCTTTATCGTATATTTTGATTTTCTCATCGACATCAACGTCATTCCAGACGAGCATCTTCTTCTCTCCGCCAATTAGCGTCGATCTTACCTTTACCGGGGACAACCAGTTTACATTGAAATGCGCGATCGTATTGTTTGAAAGATAAACTGTGACATAAGCCACATTTTCAAATTTACTGACATGAGATTGCCCTGTTGCGGCGACGGCCTCGGGACTTTCCCTGAGGACATAGTCCATAATGGAAAAATCATGGGGCGCCAGATCCCATATGACATTGACATCATGCTGAAAGAGCCCTAAATTTACCCTCGTTGAATCATAATAATAGACGTCCCCTAAAGTTTGGTCATCAAGGAGTTCCTTGATTTTCATGACCGCGCCGGTAAAGAGAAAGGTGTGATCGACCATGATCTTAAGATTCTTCTTTTCGGCCAGGTCGATAAGCTCTTCCGCTTGTGCGACTGTCGCTGTAAAGGGCTTTTCAACAAAGACATGTTTACCATTCAAAAGCGCCTTTTTAGCGAGTTCGTAATGCGTCGAGACAGGGGTAACAATTGCAACGGCATCAATGTCCGGTGAATTCAGGATTTCAGAACAGTCAGAAACAGTCTGAATTTGGGGATACGTTTTTTCTGCTCTTTTTAAAGCCACCGTCCTTCCATCACAGATCATCGTCACTTTCGAGCCGTCACAGGCCTCAAAATTCCTTACAATATTTGGCCCCCAGTAGCCATACCCTATAACACCAAACCTTATCATACATCCTCCATGCTAAAGTTATTAAATTCGTAAAACAAAAATCAAGTCTCCGAAGGTATCCATCTTAGAGCGATCCACAGATTGCGCAGATGCTAAATGCCATGAAGGCACAAAGGCAGAAGGCAGAAGTTATTCTAAATGCTTTAACTTTAATTCTAGATATCACTTCTTGGTGTCTTGGTGACTTTGTGGCATAAATAAACTCTCTTTTTTCAGCCACGAAGACACGAAGGCACTAAGGTGCAAATGCACAAAGAATGATATAAAGAATTTACAATGATATCAATTTTTTTTCTGACGACTGAAAACTGATGACTGATGGATTGAAGTAGTGATGAAAAGGGGTAACGAATTGCATTATTCACTTGGCACTTCCTGACCTTCTACCTTTGTGCCTTCTGCCTTTGTGCCTTGGTTCTTTCGTCCTTCTGCCTCTGTGCCTTCTGCCTTAGTCCGCCCCTAATGCCCCCCCTTGCCCGTAATGACAACCCAGGGTGTCTTCAATAAGATCTTGATATCGAGCCATAAAGACCATCCATTAATATACTGAAGATCGAGGCGAACCATTTCATCGAAGGTCGTCGAGCTTCTGCCGCCCACTTGCCACGGTCCGGTAATACCCGGCTTTATCTCCAGAATACGCATTCTGTGCCAATAGTCGTAATCCTCCAGTTCATAGGAAATAGGCGGTCTTGGACCCACGAGAGACATCTCTCCGAAGAGCACGTTAAAGAACTGGGGCAATTCGTCCATGCTCGTTTTCCGAAGTATTTCTCCAATTGGCGTGACTCTTGGATCGTTCGTTAATTTATAAACCGGTTTCTTCTTCCCATCTTCTTCATTTTCATTGGCACGTTTCTGGCTTTTAATCAATGCCTTAACATACTGTCGATGGACGGCATCATCGTTATTCATATGCATGGACCTGAATTTGAGAAACGCAAATCTCTTTCCAAATTTTCCGACCCTCTTCTGCTTAAACAGGACAGGCCCCTTCGATGTGAATTTTATCATTACAGGAATGCTTATAAAGAGGGGAGAGAAAAGCAGAATCCCAACGATGCTTCCAACAATATCGATACCTCTTTTGCACATTAAGGCGATCTTAGTGGATGCATCGACATCAACCAAATGTGTATACAGATTAAGATCGGGCTCCGTATTTGCCAGCTTTGATTTCTCATTTTCTTCGGGATAAACATGAAAAGAAATCTCTACGTCCCGTAAGCTTTCACTATCTAAAAAATTCGACAGTTTATCAATTAAACTCTTTTCTATGGAGTCTTTAAATTCTTTATCCGTGTCCGTGAAGATAACTCCAATAATGTGGTCGGAAGCATACCACCCCTTAAGATCAGAATCTCTGGCCGAAGAAGAGACGATTCGCAAAACCTTACTTAACGTCTTTTTCCTGGTTCGTTTTTTAAGGAGTCTTTCAATATTAACCAACATCATAATAAAAGGATTTTGCGTTCGTTCTGTCCGCTTCCTTTCCTTGGTAAGAAGGTCATGGAACAGGGTCCTTCCATAAAGACCATAATGGTGACCTGTTGGAAATTTGGGGAATTTATTTGGATGAACAACATCCCTTTCAGCACCTTTTAGCCTTGCTGATTGAAGATTGATTTGACTAATGATTACTTTTTCCATTTTTTGCCTCCTTTCCAGGTTGCACTTGAGACTAAGATCGATTCATCCTAATATATTGAGCAATTTCTATGCCGACCTCATAAACTATTGCTTTTTATGAACTTTTCAAAAAGCCGGCCACACCGCTTAAGCAAAGTGTAAACAAAAGCTGACACTGCCTGATTGCCTTAAATGTGCAGAGGCGACACATATTGCGCTTTTTAGTCTAGATTAGCCGCATTGAGCGACACATATTGCGCTTTGCTTATTTCTGAGGCATTTTTCAGTGTAAAGAATCCCTGACATGTCATGCAGAGGTGGCTGACAATTTTTTTGATAATTCTTAAATTGTCCGATACATATATTCATCGTTATGTAGGTGCAGTCTACATTTGTGGGATTTTTCATCCAAATATCTCTCATGTAAAAAAAGCTGACACTTTCATTTGGTAATGGTTATATTTCCAATTTCTTAACTTCGTTGCTTTATAGGTGTAATTGATAAAGTTCAAGTTGATATTTTTTAATATCTTGTTTTATAAGAAAAAATAACTCTTGGTGCCTTAGTGGCAAATAGAAAACTTTATTAGCCACCAGGACACCACAATGAACCTATTTTTTTAATCCGGATAAGCTACCGCCATTCAGATGCATAGGAATGAGTCTGTTAATTGTATTAACTGTTTTTGCTGTTAGTGCCAAGCGTTTGATCATTAGCCTTTTAACTGTCAGCTGAAAGCCGAACTAGTTAGTTTTCATCCGGAAAGTGCCCTTTTGCGCAATCTCTGTGTCAATCATCGGCTTTGCTTGTGCGGCGTACAGAGCAGTACGCCTCCGCTCAAACCCTTGATCTCCTTGACCTTGCAAAAAATGACTTCTTTCCAAATTGAAAACTGCACAAGTG
>JADFVM010000360.1 GCA_015222555.1 Pseudomonadota bacterium | reverse complement strand
GTGAAAGCCTGCTCATCAGCAAGTCGGAGTTGGCCCGGCGGGCCGGCGTATCTGCCCTGACTATCGACAGGATAGAAAAGGGGCTGGATTGCAGGATGGAAACGAAAAGGAAGATCATTAAGGCTCTTGGTCTGAAGCTTTCAGACGCCGCCGAGCTTTTTAACAGTAATATATGAGGTCTTGTTTCTAAGATGTTGTCCTTTGGAAAAAAGAAGATTTTTGCCCTCGATATCGGCTCTTATTCTATTAAGCTCATCGAGTTGAATAGTTCGAAGAAGGGGTATCAGCTTGCCAATATGGCTTCGGTACCGCTGCCGCCTGAGGCGATTGTTGACGGTGCTCTTATGGATACCGGCGCAATTGTTGATGCCATCAGAAATCTAATCTCCAGCGCCGGTGTGAAGGGTGGGGATGTGGCTGTTTCTGTTTCCGGTCATTCCGTTATTATAAAGAAGATCTCTCTTCCTGCCATGACGGAAAACGAACTGGCAGACTCTATCCAGTGGGAAGCCGAGCAGTATATTCCCTTTGATATCGCCGATGTTAATCTTGATTTTCAGATCCTTGGCCCTAATGCGGTTGATCAGACGCAGATTGATGTTCTTCTTGTGGCGGCCAAAAAGGAGATAATTGATGATTATACGGCAGTTATTGCCGAGGCGGGTCTTAATGCCGTTGTGATTGATATTGATGCCTTTGCGGCGCAAAATATGGTGGAAATTAACTATCCAGCTGAAGAGGGCGAGGTAGTGGCTACCGTGAATGTCGGCGCTGAACTGTCCAATATTAACATTGTAAAAGATGGTGTTTCCCTTTTTACGAGAGATGTTGCAAACGGGGGCAATCAGTTCACTGAAGAAATTCAGAAAAGGTTTGGCGTCAGTTATGAAAATGCCGATGCGGCTAAGCTTGGCGGTGAAGTGGAGGGCGTCGATGCCGATGAAGTTAAGGAAGTCCTTCAGGAAGTGTCCGGCTTGCTTTCATCTGAAATAGCAAGAACGATTGACTTTTTTATGGCCACAAACCCTGAGGACAGTGTTCGCAAAGCTTATATCTGCGGCGGGGGGGCTAAAACCGAGGGGCTGGATAAATCGCTTGCCGACAAGCTGGGCGTGCCAGTCGAGGTTGTTAATCCATTTAGTGCAATAAGCTATAATGAAAAGAATTTTGACCCTGAATACCTGGATGACGTGGCGCCATCCTTTGGCGTTGCTGTGGGTCTTGCAATCAGAAGGGAGGGTGATTAAATGATAAAAATCAACCTCCTTCCAGTCCGGGCGGCCGCAAAAAGAGAGAATCTCCGGAAGCAGCTGTCAATTGCGGTGCTTTCTCTTGTTGTCTGTCTCCTTGTTTCAGGTTATTTTTATTATAGAATCTCCGGTCAGGTAGAGACTGCAAGTGCTGAAATTGCAAAAACGCAGAAAGAATTGAATCGGCTTAAATCTGTTATTGCAAAGGTTAATAAGTTTAAGAAGGATTCCAAGGTGTTGGGGCAGAAATTGAAGGTTATCGAGAACCTCAACCGGGGGCGGCAAAGTACAGTCTATTTTATGGATGAGTTGAGCAATATGATGCCTGAAGAACTTTGGCTGAATAGTTTGCAGGAAAATAAGTGGGCCTTGAATATAAAAGGTCAGTCTTTGGCCCAGTCGACAATCGCAGCATTTATGACCAATATGGAGAATTCAAGGATGTTTGAGTCTGTGAGGTGGAAGTCTACTCAAAGCAAAAAGGAGAAAGATGAAGCCTTGACCATCCATTCTTTTGTACTTGATGTCCGGTTTGTTCCACCAACTAAGTAAGAGGTTTGAATGGCACTAGAGTTAAAAGGGGATAAGATAAGGGAAAGCTACCTGGCTCTTCCAGATTATCAAAAGATTTTGATTACTTTTGTTGCTCTGGGTGTTTTGGTTGGTCTTTTTGTCTGGTTTATGTATATGCCAAAAATGAAGGATTTGGAGTCGCTAGAGAAAAAACTGAAAGGTATGCAGACTACGGTCAGTCAGAACAGGGCTGTTGAGGCTTCACTGCCAAAGTTTGAAGCGGAGCATACCAAGCTTAATCGGGAATTGGCTAAAGCGTTGACGCAATTGCCTAGTAGTGATGAAATTCCCCAGTTGCTGCAGAATATGGAGGGCATAGGGAATAAGGCCTCTGTTGACTTCAAAAAGCTGAAACTGGCTAAAGACATTCCCAGGGGCTTCTATGTGGAGGTTCCTGTTGACCTAGAACTTTATGGGTCTTATCACGACCTGGCAGTTTTTTTTGACAAATTAAGCAGTCTGCCAAGAATTATAAACGTTTCAAAGTTGAAGTTTTCATCGCCAAAAAGTGAGAAAGGAAAAATAATGCTGAAAGCGACCTGTCGAGCTAGTATATTTAAGTTTGCAGAGAAAAAGAGTGATGGCGCGGGTAAGGGGAAAAAGAAGTAGCTATGGTTAAGTCTAAAAAATACAACATTGCTGGATTCCTCAGTTGTCTTTGTCTTGTTTTTTTTCTTTCTGGATGTGGAGATGAGACTTCGGCTCCTCCTGCTGCCGTTAAAACGCCGGTGGTAAAGAAAAAAGTTAAGAAACCTGCCAAGGATCAAAAGAAGGAAAAGGAAGCTGTGGAAGAGGTGAAATTTGTTTATGAACCCGATGGCAAGCGAGATCCTTTCCTTCCCTTCCTGGCTACAATGCTTGTTGGTGAAGATCTGGAAGCTGTTGACGAAGAACTTCTGACGGAACTGGAAAGATACGATTTAAGTCAGCTTAAACTTGTTGCTATCATGGACATAGCTGGAAAGTGGGTTGCTCAGGTTGAGACTCCTGATGGCATGGGGCACACTATTTATGTGGGAACCCCCATCGGAAATAAAAGAGGTAAGGTTGTCAGCATAAAAGATGGCAAGGTGTCTGTGGAAGAAAAATTCAGGGATATTCTTGGTGATATAAAAACGAATATAGATGAGCTTCTTATCGAACACCCTGAGGGAGGATTGGGATTATGATTTGTAGGAAAAAGAATCTTTTGACAGCTTTGGCCATACCTGTCTTGCTGTTGGTGGTGGGTTGTGGTGCAAAGACGATAGAAACTACTGAAATAGTTGAAAAGACTAACGTCATTAATAATATCACTGTTGAGGAAACTGAAGGAAATACCATCATTTCCATAGAAGCTGCATTTCCAATAAATTACACTGCCTTTAAGCTGACAGATCCCGTCAGGATAGTTATTGACATTAATGAATCGGATGCAGGTGACGTTGAAAGTTCTATTCCCGTATTTAATGAGACTGTTAAAGATATACTGGTGACACAATTCGATGAAGATGAGTCTAATATTACCAGGGTAGAAGTCGTTCTGAATGAAATTAGGGAGTATAATATTGAAAAAGAGCAAAATAAGCTCTATGTCACCGTCAATAATATAATTACAGAGCAGCCATCCCAGGAAGAAGTTGTCGAGGCTGAAGAATTGCCTGAAGTTGATTTGCCTGTTCCTGTTGTTGCAGAAGTTGCGCCTGCCATAATGGTTGAAGATGTTGAGATTCCGGCCAATAAGGCCAAATATATTGCAGATCTCGCAGTAAATGAAATTGAAGGTGGTGCCAGTGTTATTATCAAAGGGGATGGTTATTTAGGGGATTACAATTCATTCACCCTTGAAAACCCCTCCAGGATTGTCGTAGATATAATCGGTGTTAAAAACCTGTTTAGAAAAAATCAGGTTAATGCAACTGGCGTTTCTTTGAAAAAAGTGAGGGTGGGGCAACACCCTGGTAAGGTCAGGCTAGTACTCGATTTGCCGGCAGGTCAGTCTGAACAACATTCGATAACAAGGTCAGGCAAGATGCTGATTGTAGGTCTTGGGACGGCAATGACAGATGAAGTCATGGCTGGCTACACACCTCCTATGCTTGAAGCTGAAGCAGCTAT
>JADFVM010000359.1 GCA_015222555.1 Pseudomonadota bacterium | reverse complement strand
GCAAGCAGCGGGGTATGAGCGCGGAGATAACCTTCTTAATATATCGCGGCAAGCCGCGGGGAATGCACCCGCTAGGGATTCACAGAGGATATAGGGAACACACTTTTGAAATAGGGGACTGAAGATATGGATCACAATTTTTGGCATAACAAGTGGGAGAAAAATGAAATAGGCTTTCACGAAGAGGAAATCAACAGACATCTAAAACAATTCTGGCACACCCTCGAATTAAAAAAAGATGCGCCTGTCTTTATCCCTTTTTGCGGAAAAAGCCGGGACATGCTATGGTTGGCAGAACAGGGACACTCAATTATCGGGGTGGAGCTGAGTCCCATTGCCGCAGAGGCTTTCTTCAGGGAAAATGGCATCATGGCAACTCAAAAAAAATATGGCAACTTCACTCTATGGGAAAGTGAGAAAATAAAAATTCTATGCGGGGATTTCTTTGATCTTCATACTAATGATCTTCTAGATGTGAAGGCCGTTTATGATCGTGCTGCCCTGGTGGCTCTCCCATCTCATTTACGTTTACGCTATTCCCGTCATCTGACCAAGTTTCTTCAGCCTGAAGCAAAAGTTCTTCTCGTCACACTTGCATACCCTCAAGATGAAATGAAAGGCCCTCCCTTTTCGGTTTCTCAAAATGAAGTAAAGAAACTCTTCAGGAATGAACATGATGTCACCCTTCTCTTTCAAAAAAATATCCTCGAGGATAATCTTCATTTTAAAGATCGGGGTTTGACTCAACTTGAAGAAAAAGCGTACATTCTCTCCCGCTCATAATACCATTTCCCCAGCCACGAGGAGCGGTTTAACAATAGACAAACATAAAACCTTGAAACCTATTACTCAGGAGGTCATCATAAGGTCGAATTCCATATAAGTTGACATTGTAAAAAATTTTGATAAGGTTTACGTGAAGGTTATTTATTAAAATTAAATTCAGGGAATTTATCATGAACAGAAAAAAATTGTTAAAAGGATTGCTATTGGCTGGCATGGTCCTACTCTGGACATCTGCCGGCTATGGTGAGGAAAAAAAATTGAGTGATGTTGCTGAATTGTCCTATGTCAACACAGGTGGAAACACGGATGTAACATCGGTCTCATTTAACAATGCCTTAAAATATGTTCCGTCGAAAAAGGCATCGGTCTTATGGAAAATCGGTCATCTTCAAGCAAAAACAAGCGGTGCTGTGACGGCTAGAACATATTCTTCCGATCTTCGTGGAGACTATAAGCTTTCCGACAAGTCATATACCTATGGCATTGCATCGTGGTTAAAGGATAAATTTGCCGGCCTGGATAGTCGTTATTCACTGGGCGCCGGTGCCGGCTATCATCTCCTCAACGGGCCGAAACATATACTCGATAGTGAAGCAGGTCTCAACTGGACCAAGGAAGAGCGCACAGACGGAACAGATGACAACTATCCGGGAGGACGACTTTTTGCCGCTTATGGCTATAATCTCAACGACAAAAACAAGTTTCTCCAGACGCTGGAATACCTGCATGATTTTGATAACAGCGATAACTACCTGGCAAACTCAGAGACATCTCTCATTTCCGCATTGGATGGGAATCTGTCTCTTAAAACCAGCTACGTTGTCAAATATGATAATAAACCTGCTACAGGCAAGAAAGACACGGATACAGCACTTACCGTTACGCTGGTTGTCAATATGTAGGGATCAGTCAAATCTCAAGGGATCGGCTTAAGGAAGAGCCCATCCTTTCCAATTAGTTGTCATCTTTCCGATGGAGACCTGTTAACCTTCCACAATTTTTGCCGCCTCTTCAATCCAGTCATTCATGTTTTCTTCCCCATTATCCTTAATCCAGTCATAGGTGGGGAAAATGTCGGCCAAAGTTTCACTGTCGCTAATGCGAAACTGATGTAAAGGATTTGCCCCTTTCAGGTCAACACATCCAAAAACATCTTTCAGTTTGTCTATAAAAATCCCCAGGATCGCATTACCCCGGCTGCAGCTTTCAGAAATCGTATAATCAACATATTTCTGGCTATCTGTCGCATGCCCGATGAGCACGACTGTTACGGATGTCCCTTCCAGCTCATCCTTTATCCTGGAATGAATCGCATCATCGCCCTTCATCCTCGCAGAGTCCCAGTTATTTTCATCCCATATGCCTGCCACTTCTCTATCGGTTGTTGTCAACCAGCTATCCCTGACCTTGCCCACTTTATACCGGTCTCTCTCATAGTCGTAACTAAAAAAAACTTTTCTTGCCATTCACCTGTCTCCTTTTTTTCTGAAATTAATATAATCCTTATAATCAGGAAATGAAAGTCTAAAGTCTAATTGTCGAACCATCTTTCCGAACTACCGGACCGAGCTGTATCGGCAAGTACATAGCCGTCAAAAGGAGAAAAAAGACAGTCAAAACAAAGAGTAAACCTTGACTATTTCCGGTTTTTTGTGCTATTTTCTCCCATTCACAGATGGCCATATTAATGTCACGCCATCCACATAAGGAACAGATTGAGAGTAATCAGTGGTACTCGGCAGGGGACGCACTTAAAGAGCTTTAAAGGGCGGAAGATCCGGCCAACGTCGGACAGGGTAAAAGAGGCCCTCTTTAATATCATTAAACAATACATCGCCGAAGACACTAAGGTCCTCGACCTTTTTGCCGGCACGGGCAACCTGGCGATAGAAGCGCTGAGCCGGGGTGCGGACAAGGCTTATCTTGTAGAAAAGGACAGGGAGTCTTTATCTATCATCAGGGAAAACATAAAGTTATGCCGTTTCCAGGAAGAGGTCGAAATTATTCCTCTAGATGTAAAAAAAGCGATTCCGGGGCTGGGAAAAAAGGGTGGGGGATTTGATATCATTTTTATTGATCCACCCTACGACACCGGTTTGGCTGCTGAAACGCTGGAACTTCTTGGAGAAAGTACTTTATCAGAAAAAGCCCTTGTCGTCGCTGAATGCTCGGCCAGGGAAATATTGGAAGAAAGATACGGAAAACTGGTCTTGAAAGACATAAGGAGATACGGAGACACCTCCTTAAGTTTTTTTGAGCGAGGTGTTGATTGAAAAAAATTGCAGTCTACCCCGGCACTTTTGATCCCATTACAAATGGGCATCTGGACATAATTAAGCGGGGAATAAAGGTATTTGACGAAATCATCGTGGCAGTAGCTCTTAGTCCGGGCAAGGAACCTCTCTTTTCCGTAGATGAACGGGTGAAAATGATCAGCGACATGACTTCCGACATGCCCGGGGTTAGTGTAGAAAGTTTCCAGGGCCTGTTAATAGACTCCCTTGAGAAACATCATGCTCACGTCATTTTAAGAGGACTAAGGGCGATATCTGACTTTGAATATGAATTCCAGATGGCATCGATGAACAGAAAACTTGCCTCAAAGTTTGAAACTGTTTTTATGATGACGGCAGAGCAGTATTCATACCTCAGCTCCAGGTTTGTGAAAGAGATATGTCGGCTCGGCGGTAAGGTCGACTGCTTTGTTCCACCGGAGATAAACAGCGCATTAATAGAAAAATTCAAGGAGAAAAGGTAAGAGAATATGTCATTCATTTCGGAAAGAGTTAAGCAGATTAAGCCATCGGCCACACTTGCCATAACAGCCAAGGCAAAAGCGATGAAGGCATCGGGCATTGACATTGTCAGCTTCGGCGCCGGCGAACCAGACTTTGATACACCGGATAATATTAAAGAAGCGGCACATAATGCAATCAGATCAGGCTTTACAAAGTATACGGCTGTAGGCGGAACGGATGAGCTGAAAGAAGCCATTGCAGCACGGATGAAAGAGGACTGTCATGTTGAGTATGCCTTGAACAACATTATCGCCTCCTGTGGAGGGAAACACAGCCTCTACAACATCTTTCAGGCTATCATTAATCCGGGAGATGAAGTGATCATCCCTTCACCATACTGGGTATCCTACCCCGACATGGTTCTTCTTGCAGGTGGCAAACCGGTTATAGTGGACTGCCATGAAGAGACAGGTTTCAAGATGCAGCCCCATCAACTGTCGAGCCTTATCACAGAAAAAACAAAGGCCATCGTCATCAATTCGCCCTCAAACCCAACAGGTGCGGCTTATACAGAAGATGACCTGAAAGCCCTGGCGGAGATTGCAGTAAACAATAATCTTCTCGTCATATCGGATGAGATCTACAACAGGATAAGCTATAACAATTTTAAAGTGGTCAGTATGGCCTCACTGGGTGAGGAAATAAGGAAACTGACTCTCGTTGTCAACGGGGTGTCAAAAACATACTCCATGACGGGCTGGAGAATAGGTTATGTGGCAGGTGACGAAGAGATAGTAAAGGCGATGAACAAGATCCAGGCCCAGAGCACGTCAAACCCCACCTCCATATCACAGGCGGCAGCAATTGAAGCGCTGATTGGTCCTCAGGCGCCTGCAGAAGAAATGGTCAGCCATTTTGAAAAACGAAAGGATTATATTGTCCAGGAATTAAACGCCATCAATGGCGTCACATGTTTTGATCCTCAAGGTGCTTTTTATGCCTTTCCCAATGTCTCGTCTTATTTCGGCAAAAGTCATGGGGGAGATGAGATAAAAAACTCTGCAGACATGACGCGTTATCTTCTGGAAGAAGCGAAAGTCGCCGTTGTGCCGGGGGGTGAATTTGGTGCGGAAGGCTATATTCGCCTTTCTTATGCTACATCGATGGAAAACATTGAAAAAGGGCTGAAAAGGATAAAAGAAGCGCTTGCTTCTCTATAAATAACGTAGCGATTTTTTCAGACATAATTCTTTCCTGTTTCCAGACTAATCAGGTAATGAAAATATAATAAGGAGTTTTTAATGATTAACATTTTAATTTCGCTTGCCGGAGCCGCCATCGGCTTTCTCGCTTTTTTCTTCGGCCTCAATGCCGGCCCTGTCTGGAGTCTTCTCATCGGCCTCGTTATACTTTTTGCACTTAATTTTTTCCTTGGCAAAAGGATCATGAATAAAGTTACGGCCATCATGGAATCGGCTACAAAAATCCTTCAGAAAGGCAAATTTGACCTGGCCATAAAAACCATCGAAGGGGCATTTCAATATAGCAAATGGATGTTAATGGTTAATTCCCAGATCAAGTCACAGATAGGCATGATTCAATATCTAAAAAAGGATTTCAATGCCGCCCTTCCCAACCTTGAAGCGACGATGAAAAAAAACTGGATGGCCATGGCCATGTTAGGTGTCACCTATATGAGGAAAAAGGAAAACGAGAAGATGATCAAAACCTTTGATAAAGCGGTCAAGTCAAATGCCTCAGAAGCGATTGTGTGGAATATTTACGCCTATTGTCTCCTTAAAACAGGAGACCGGGACAAGGCGATAGAGGTCTTGACAAAGGGCGTTAAAAAGCTGAAAGGCGATGATAGAACGGAAGGCAACCTGAAGGCGCTTCAGAATAATGCAAAGATGAAGATGAAGAGTTTTGGTGACATCTGGTATCAGTTTCACCTCGAATCTGTGCCTATGAGCATGAGAATGCAGGCGGGCGGAAGGGGCGCAAAAGGTGGCAGAAAAATAGTCAGGCGTTGATCATTGATGCGTCCTGGATTAACATATTGTCATGTTAGACAATTTATTACGTAGTAAAAAAATCAGGAGGATTAGATGCACATTGAGTTTGTTGAAAAGATAAATACCGACGGAAACTTTGAAATTACCATAGAAAAAGGATCGGAAGGACTTAAGAAGGAGATTGCCGGTAAATATACCTTCCCGCAAAAACTGATTCTCACAAAAGTGCAGAGGGAAGAAAACAAGGATGGACTCATGGATATTCTTACGGGGGCTTTTTGTCTGCAAGAGATTCAGGATGTAACATTTATCGTCAGGGATGAACAGGGAGAACCGGTAGACGAATATAATAATAGCCTTTATGCTGATATCCGCCACGCAGGGCATTCATAAAAACCCTTCAAAAACTGCTTTCAAGTACCACCTGAATAAGGTTCGGGCATTAGATGAGGGTACAACCCAGCAAATAACCATCTAGCTCATGCCAGGGTATTTAACTAATTTTTTACAATGAGGAACAACTTAATGAAAAGAAATCTGATTATTTTTGCCACGTTTATCCTTTTATGTGTTCTCATCGCCTTTGCACAGGCAGACAACATAGCCCTCCAGAATTAATGTGGTCTGGAAACCCCAATAGAACTGCTGGATCTTAAATTTACAGATGATCTATTAACATGCTTTAAAGCTGTTGATGAATAGCATAAAGCTAATGGGCACCTCTAATAATTCATGGACGGCATCTAAGAGTTTAAAAAAACCAACTTCTGCGTTAAAAATTTTGCAAATAGACATGCTATTCGCTGCAATTATTGCCTTGAATTCGATTTTTTTAATTCTCTTAGCTCCTCGTTCAGAATTAATAGAGATACCCTTAATGTGGTCTGGGAACCCCAATAGAACTGCTGGATCTTAAATTTACAGATGATCTATTAACATGCTTTAAAGCTGTTGATGAATAGCATAAAGGTAATAAAATAATTCTGGCAGATAAAAAAACCTTATCTTAACTGATGCATTTTCACTGTTTTGGATTTTTTTTGACAATTCAGAGGCTTCATAAGCACTCGCTTCCTGTATATGCCGGACATATCAATATGTCTAGTCATTACAATCCAAACATTTTTTAGATAATCCTTCCAAACCTCCCTCAAAATTCAGACATGACATTTTTTGCTATTGACATGCATTTCAAAAAGGTATCTAATGTGCGGAAACTCAAGATACTATTTCGGTTTCCAGAGGTGGCGTGAAGGAAAGGATCATAAATACAGCAAGGGAACGATTTTTTCAGTTTGGTTTCCGCAAGGTGACGATGGATGAGATCGCCTCAGATCTTGGCATAAGCAAAAAGACCCTTTACAAATATTTTGATAGTAAAGAGAGTCTTGCCACGGAAGTTGTTGCAGAATTTCAAAGTAATGTAACCAGGATGATTAATAATCTTAGAGCCGAGATTAGCGATCCCATAGAACGCTTTGAAAAGTGCGTACTTGAAGTCAGTCAGCGGCGATCGAAAGTTGGCAACCTTTTCCCTGCAGACATTAAAAAAGACATGCCTCGTCTATGGAACACAATCGAAGAATTCCGGGAAAAAACGATTTTGGATCATATGGGCGACATCCTGCAAGAAGGAATAAAAAAGGGTAAAATTAGAAAAGACATCAACCCGAAAATAGCAACCAATATCTATTTGGGTTCTATTCAGACCATTATGCAACCCGACAGACTTGCAAGAAATGAATATTCTATTGAAGAGGCTTTTTCAAATATCAGCAAAATATTCCTGCAAGGAGTTGAGGTCAAACAGATTAAGGGTATCTCTATTAATTCTGGATGAGTAGCTAAGTGAATTAAAAAACTCAAATTCAAGGCAAAAATTGCAGCTAATAGCATGTCTATTTGCAAAATTTTTAACGCAGAAGTTGGCTTTTTTAAACGCTTAGATGCCCTCCATGAATTATTAGAGGTGCCCTTAAGTAATGATTTTTATTAACAATCTAAGGTAATTACTAATGAAAAAACTCAACCTCTGGATAAT
>JADFVM010000358.1 GCA_015222555.1 Pseudomonadota bacterium | reverse complement strand
GCGTCCTTCGGTGACTATAGTTTTGAGTGGCCCTTTTCAAAAACCCAGCTGGGAGAATCCTCTTCAGGCAATGTCTGTTCTTACATATCACGTGCCTTAAGACATGAAATTAATTCACTGCTTACTTAAATAGGACTCACAACATATTTACGTAATCGTCAATTTTCTTATTCTAAAATTCTGAGGACTTGTAGGTGACATCCTCAGTCGTGAAGTACTTACTGTAACAGTGATTTCTGCTATTTTCCACAAGTACACCATTTCATTCAATAAGCAACAACAAAAAAATCCATGTAAATGTGTAATTGATATTTCTTTATCGTTGTTTAGATCCTACACATTATACTATCGTAGCTGATGAATAAATAATAGTTGGAGTCTGTATATGACGACGCCATATGTAGCACTTATTAAGATGAGCATCAATTCAACAGCACTTGCATACTCTTTGGGATGGAAGCCTCTAATCATTTCTAAAAGCCCTCCCCAAAGAAAACATGACATAAGTACAAAAAAAATGGTTACTTTGAAAGACTCATTGCGGCGACCGCGATACTCGGCCATCATATAGCCCAGAATTGTAAAGCCTGCTACAAATTCAAGCCTCTGTATAATAAATGTCGCAGAGTTATTCCAGGTAATGGAGATATTAGCCTGCCATTGCCAGGTAAGCGAAGATAAATCAAATGACAATAAAACTTGCATACAGAGATAACAGGCGTAAAGAGGTATGACGCGAAGGAGCACATGGGGTTCTATTCTTTGGTTTCCATCCCTGTGAAAGTTCCATGAAGTGGCTGTTATCCAAATAAAACTGACTACCCCTGCTGTACATAAAATCATGAATAACGGCTTTATTGTAAACCCTGGAATCGAAACTACAATAAAGCCAGCTCCAAGGATTATTGATAATCGGAGCGGTGACGTGACATTTTCAGGTTTTAATCGCTCGATGTAAATGCTGACGATAATATACGCAGCAAGTAAACCAAGCAAAGGTATCAGCCACAATCGGTTAGGATCAGAATATGCTCCTAGACCATTGAGTAATATCTGCGGAAAAATGAGATATGGTATTGTCATTAATGGTATTTCAAGGGCCAGTTTTCCAACGAGTGTTTTTGTGAAATTAATTTTTAACCGGTTATAAAGCATTGCGCCCAGCCACGCACCCAGACCATTCATGAGAATGTCAGAAATTGAATCGAAACGCTCAATCATAAAGATTTGTGCTGTTTCAATAAAAAGGCTGATGAATGCGCCATAAACAAAAACATATATTGTCTTCCCTTGATCCCAATCTCCCTTAGAAAATTGGCAGAAAAAACCAAAAGGTAAAAAGAGAACTATATTGGTAATGAGATCTAAGAAATCGGTATACAAAAGATGTGGCTGGTTTGCAGGCCATTGAAAATCGAAGGGTACGAGCGTTATGATTAGAATGAGAAACAGAAAATATGAAAACAGAGCGAACCCGAACTGTGATTGTTGTTTTGAAATCTTTGTCATTTTATAAGATTTTCGTCTTGATTGATTTGATGACCGGTTTGTTTCGTAGAAAATAACGTACTAAATATTTTTGAAGGAATTAACGTGCATTTATTTAGCAGACAAGGCAAAAAGGGTAACATGGACGGGATGCTGAAGCAAAGATATCTTTGCTCAAATTGGCCTGATCTTATGCAATTTATCATGCGCAATTTGATAGTTTCAACCTAACAACTATTTGAAATAAAGTGGGAATAATTAACGAGGATTTAGATATACGCTGACCTGTACTCTTTACTTCACACCATAATCATTAATTAATTCCCTGTCTTAAAGTTGTTTAGTTGTAGGTGTAACAAACAACCTACTTTGTTCGTTAATTCTAAATTTTAGGTAAGCTTCTCCATCTAATACAATCAGCTTGCTCAAACTTTCTCCGCCACAAACCACCCAAACCACTTCCACAATTCATTAGATTCCACAACCTTGAAACCTGCATTCGTAAGCGCTTCATTGAAGAGCTCCACATTAAAGCGATTCGCCTGAGGATGAGCCAATAAGCGCTTCCAGAGGGGATGAACTATTAATCTGTCGAGAACCTCCTCGGCATACAGCCTGCCACCCGGCTTTAACACCCGATGCAGTTCTTTAACAGCATCCTGCCACTTGGGCACGTGATGAATAACGCCGAAATCAAAGACGGCATCATAGGTATTATCCCTAACGGGGATCGTTGTAACATCGCCTGCCCAGAGGCGACATTTATCGTTTCTTCTTTCAAGACGGTGGCGAGCCAGACCAACCATCTGCCGGTCAAGATCAAAGGAATCTACACGGTCCGCATTAAAAAGATCGAGAATGATTTCAGCACCCACACCCTGGCCACAACCAACCTCAAGCGCCCGGCCGCCTTTCATCTTTCCGCCCATGGCGATCAGGCGCTTTGCCTCGAAAGAGCGGTGAAGCGCTGCCCTCAAAGGGTTGTTCATGAGAATTTTTTCTGTAAGATTGAGTTTCATTTAATCCCTTATAAAATTAATTGAAGTAATCTCTCCCCTCTATTATCCTTCGACTGGCTCAGGATGACCCAGGGGAGGAGCCATAGCTATCTTCTTAAAGTACGAGGGCAGAGGAGAGCTATGTTTTTTCAGTCTTTGCGAGGAGTATAACGACGAAGCAATCTCTAACTGATGAACAGATTGCTTCGTCCCGGCAATGCCGGGCTCGCAATGGCAGGGCTTTTAAATTGACAAAATCAATACATTAGGTTTCGGTGTGCTGATTTGTGCCCGTGGGTGAATACCGAAACATCTAAACAAGCTTAAAACAACCTCGCAAGCAATACCGGCACAGCCGTTTCAACAGTTAAAATTCTCTCCCCCAGATTAACAGTCTTAAATCCACAGGCTTCCAATTTTTCTATCTCATATGGAATAAATCCCCCCTCAGGCCCGATGGCAAGCGTCACAGGTTGCCGAACATCCCGCGGGCAGAGAGCATCTGCTATAGGATGCGCAACAAGCGACATCGAATCTTTGATCAAGCCCGGCAACTCATCTTCCACAAAGGCTTTAAATAAACGCCGCAACATGACTTCCGGCAGGACGGTATCTTTGGCCTGTTCAAGCCCCAGAACTAGTTGCTCCCTGATTTTCTCTTCCTCCAGAGCGGGACTCTGCCAATAACTCTTTTCAACGCGCCAGCTGTTTATGAGAAACAGACGCTTAACACCCATGGCGCTAATTGTGCGCAAAACTCGTTTTAAGACCTTGGGTCGGGGTAGAGCCATTATGAGAGTGAGAGGCAGGGAAGGCGGCGGTTCGACATTGAGAGTGACATCCATCTCCATTGCTTCTGGAGAAAGGAATGTTAAATGACCTACCCCCATTTTGCCGTTCAGAAGACCGACTGTCAGTTCATCACCTTCAGAAGCTTGATGAACATCTATTACGTGACGCAACCTGTGGTCTTTCAGGCGAACGCTGTTGCCAGCCTTTATAAAATCGTCATCAAAGAGGAGAATGAGGTTCATAGGTTTTTTACAATAGACAAAAACAAAAGGTGTGAAACGTCCCGCCTATCTCGATGAGTCGGGACGGGGTTTGTGCCAGTAGGTAGAAAATAAGGTGGGGGTGACATCAACTTATTCCCCCTCACCCTAGCCCTCTCCCGCCGGGGGAGAGGGAATTATAAGGACGCCATTCATACCTACGGGCATAAATCCCCGTGCACAGAACTGGTGTTTAGTTGTCATTCCGGGCATGACCCGGAATCCAGGTTTACAATAGGGCTGGATTCCCGATTTCTCGGGAATGACAGAACGCAGCAAGCTACGGGAAATCAAACACCATGCGATTAAACTCTTTCAAGCGGCGCATATTTTAAAAGCAACTTTTTTAAGCCCAAACGGGGGAAATAAACAGCGATCTTCGCCTTC
Source organism: Pseudomonadota bacterium (assembly GCA_015222555.1). Taxonomy (GTDB): domain Bacteria; phylum Desulfobacterota; class JADFVX01; order JADFVX01; family JADFVX01; genus JADFVM01. Next base: position 16,152 of record JADFVM010000358.1, on the reverse strand, counting down.
TCTCCCGAGCCTTCCCCGCCTCTCACCACCCCTTCGCCAAAGGTGGGATGCCTCACCTTGCTCCCCCGGGCATAGCCACCAACTTCATCAAGAGCCAGCCCCTTATCGTCATCAAAACCTCCCCCCACGAATCCGGCCTGCACAACTTTTTCTTTCCGGCCATAGGATTCAGAGTGAGCGCCACCGGACTGCCCATAAGAGCCTGAATAGGCACTGGCAAAGGCGGGCTCGATATTGACCCTTTGCATAAGTTCTTCCGGAATATCGCTGAGAAACCGTGAAGGGATATTATACTGTTCAGAACCGAAAACCCGCCTTTTTTTAGTATAAGTCAGATACAGGTGTTCCCTGGCTCGCGTCATCCCCACATAACAGAGCCGCCTTTCCTCTTCCAACGCCTCGATATCATCCTTTGACCGGCTGTGGGGGAAAAGATTTTCCTCCATGCCCATCATAAAAACGGCGGGGAATTCAAGCCCCTTGGCGCTATGGAGGGTCATCAAGGTCACCCTTTCCTCTTTTTCACTGTAATTATCCACATCACTCATGAGTGACGTCCTTTCAAGAAAAGATTCGATTGAAGACTCCTCGCCTTCACCGATCATTTCTCTAATCGCCTCTTCAAGTTCTTCAATGTTTTCCAGCCTGCTTCTCGCTTCAACCGTATTTTCATCTTTCAGCTTTTTTACATAACCGCTTTGAATCAGCACTTCTCGCAGCAAATCGGCCGTATCGAGCGTCTCTTTTTTAGCACATAAACTTTCTATCATTGATCTGAAGGCGATTATCTTTTTATTTCCCTTTTCAAGCTCAATGGCCCGATACAGGGAAGCGCCCATGTCAATCGCTTTTTCTTCCATGTCAGCAATGCTCTTTTTCCCTATTCCCCGCGGCGGTGTGTTAATGACCCTTTTCAGGGCAACTGTATCATCGGGATTGATGATGACCCTCAGATAGCAAAGTATATCCTTTATCTCCATGCGGTCATAAAACTTCATTCCACCGACAACGGTATAGGGAATAGCACGCTTTAACAGTTCTTCCTCTACAACCCTTGATTGTGCGTTTGTCCTGTAAAAAATCGCAAAATCGCTATACCTTCTGTCATCACTTCCATGAATTGATCCGATCTCGTCGAGAACATATCTTGCCTCTTCATATTCATTCGAGGTTTGACAGAGTGTGAGCAATTCCCCCTCACCAACTTCTGTCCACAGGTCCTTCCCCTTGCGCCCTACATTTTTTTCAACAACAGACCCTGCAGCGCTTAATATCCTCTGCGTCGACCTGTAATTCTGCTCGAGGCGAACAATATGTGCGCCGGGGAAATCCCTTTCAAAGTCCAGGATATTGCTGATATCGGCGCCTCGCCATCGGTAGATGGACTGATCATCATCGCCCACTACAGTTATATTCATTAATCCGCCAGCCAGCATCTTGATCAGTTGATACTGAACGGGATTGGTATCCTGATACTCGTCGACGAGGATGAAAGACCAGCGTTTCCGGTATTCTTCCAGCAGGTCTTCATTTTCTTTAAAGAGCTCTACAGTAAGATAAATGAGGTCTCCAAAATCAAGGGCGTTGCCCTGTCGTAACAGCTTCTCATATTCCTCTATCACCAGGATCATCTTCTCTTTAAAAAAGCCCATACTGTTGCGCGCCGACTGAACGGGAGAAATGGACTGGTTTTTGGCTGTATTGATTATGGCCTGAATCTTTTTAGGCGGCACAGATTTGTCGTCAATGCCCTCCCTCTCCAGAATCGTCTTGATGGCGGAAAGCTGGTCCCTGTCATCGTATATGACAAAATTGGTTTTATAACCGAGTCTATCAATATGCCGCCTCAGGATCCTCGCACAAATATGATGGAAGGTCCCCATGTCAACATTTTTCCCCTCATTCCCCAGGAGGCCGACAACCCTCTCCTTCATCTCTCCTGCCGCTTTATTGGTAAAGGTGACGGCCAGGATATTCCAGGGCTTGACGTTTTTCTCCCTGATTAAATAGGCAACCCTGAAAACAAGGACCCTCGTTTTTCCGCTGCCTGCCCCTGCTAAAATAAGAAGAGGCCCTTCCCCGTAGGTTGCGGCCTCATACTGTTTTGTGTTTAATGATTCCATATTATTGTCTGTAGTTTTTCAAATCCTCTTAATTCCCATGAACCATAAGGGCTCATAATTCAACCAACTTTTCACCTATGAAAGTGTGGAGTTGTAAAAAAGCTATCCCCGTCTAAAGCCTGTCCTGAGCAAGACGAAGGGCTCAGAGTGTCAGAGCAGGCATCTGAAAACGGTCGTCTTTTCATGTCGTGGCGAGCCTGTCCAACCACAGAAAGGACTTCTTAAACAAAGCGACGTCAGGCCTCTCCCGAATCCCTTAATCTGTGCTCCAGCAGTTTCTTGTTATAGGCTGAGATAATGTCTCTTCTGGAAAGAATACCCACAATTTTTCTTGGATTCTCTTTGGATACGACTGGTAGTTGCTCAATATTTCTATTGCCGATCTTTTTCAGGGCATCGTCAAGGTTCTCATCCGGCGTTACGGTTATTACATTTTTTACAGCAAGCTCCTTGACGATGACAAGGTCCTGCAACTCCTCTTCAAATACCGCAGATTTGAAGTCCTGAAATGAAATAATACCTGAAAGCAGACCGTTTTTATCGACAAGGGGGAAATTTGCATGCTTGCTTTTTTCCAGAAATGTATTTAACCCTCTGATGCTCATATTTTCCGGTATGGTTTGGACCCCCCTGGCCATCGCTCCTTCAACAGGAATGCTTTTTAATAAATTCACCTCTTTACCGGCATAAAGGTTAATTCCCTCTCTCACCAGCTTCATCGTATAAATGGACTCTTTTGAAAAAGAAGATGCAACAACCGTACTTGTGATACAGGTCAGCATGAGAGGCAGAATAATCTGATAGTCGGAGGTCATTTCAAAGATGATCATAATCGCTGTTATGGGGGCAAAGGTTGTGCCTGCCACCACGGCTCCCATGCCGACGAGGGCATAGGCGCCAGACGTTGCTGAGATTGATGGGAAAATACCGTGCGCAAGACTCCCAAAAGCCCCGCCAGTTACTGCGCCAATAAAGAGAGAAGGTGCGAAAACCCCGCCGGAACTGCCGCTACCCAGGCTGATAGATGTTGTAATGATCTTTATAACTATCAGGAGAAGCAGAAGGGTGAACGGCAGGTTTCCTAAAAGAGCATCATCAATCACACTATAGCCGACACCGAGGATATGCGGGAGAAAAAGGCCTGTTATCCCCACAAGGACCCCGCCTATTACAGGTTGTAAATATTCGGGTATTTTAACTTTCTCGTCAAAAAAATCCTCTGCCCAATACAGGGTTTTAGTGAAAATAAGGGCCACAAATGCTGCAATAAAGCCAAGAAGGATGTAGGCGGGAATCTCCCAGGTACTTACCAGTTGATATTCTGGCACATGGAACGTGGGGATATCTCCCCACCAGGCCCTTGAGATAACGGTCGCCGTAACGGCTGAGATGATGATGGGGCCAAAGGTGGAAATGGCGATATCACCCATAATTATCTCTATGGCAAACATGACTCCGGCAATGGGGGCATTGAAAATGGCAGCAATGCCACCGGCCGCGCCGCAAGCAACCAGAGATTTCATTTTATTCCCTGAAAGTTTCTGTGTCTGACCGACTACAGACCCCAGGGCTGATCCCATCTGGACAATAGGCCCTTCGCTTCCGACGGAAGAGCCTGAGCCGATTGATATGGCAGAAGCCAATGCCTTTATAGCAACCACCCGTTTTCGAATAATTCCGCCCCGAAGCGCCACAGCCCTCATGACCTCAGGAACGCCATGACCTTTGGCCTCTTTTGCAAAGTGATAAATAAGGGGGCCCACGATTAAACCACCCAAAGCCGGCATTGCCACTTTTTGATACCAGGGCATCTCAGCGACGATAGAAACAAGGGCGTCGCCGGGGCCATAAAAAAGCCACTGAAACCCTTTGATCATATACGTAAAGGAAATAGACCCCAAGGCCGCCAGGATGCCGATAACCAGGGCTAGGAGGGAGGTATAGGCATACTCACTGTCCCTTATTCGCTTGAATGGGGATGTGAAAAAATTCTTTAAGTCAGCTTTCATTCTACCGTTACGCTTTTGGCAAGGTTACGTGGTTGATCCACATCTGTCCCCAAATGCACCGCCACATGATAGGCCAGAAATTGTAATGGGATCGACAAGAGGAAGGGATTTAAACATTTATCGGCTTTTGGGATAACGATGCTGTGATCCGCCCGCTGGACAATATCCTTATCACCTTCGGAAACGATAGCAATGACTCGCCCATCGCGCGCCTTGACCTCTTCAACACCTGCAAGGACCTTGTCATAAAGGTCATCTGACGGTGCAAGCACCACAACGGGCATATTTTCATCGATAAGCGCAATGGGCCCGTGCTTCATCTCTCCCACAGGATAGCCCTCGGCATGGATGTAGGATATTTCTTTTAATTTAAGGGCCCCTTCCAACGCGATGGGATAGTTTATACCACGACCGAGAAAAAGAAAATCCCTGAATTTTGAATACTCTCTTGCGATATCTTCAATTAACTTTTCTGTTTGAAGCGTTTCTTCAACAAGTGCGGGAAGATGTTTCAGCCCCGTTATATGCCTGGCATAATCTTGTGAGGAGAGAACAGACCTTTCCGCCGACAGATGAAGGGCCAGTAGATAGAGTGCACCCATCTGTGTTGTAAATGCCTTGGTCGAAGCGACACCGATCTCGGGCCCGGCATGAGTATAAATAACACCATCAGTCTCCCTGGCGATACTGCTAGCCACCACATTGCATACGGTAATCGTTGTTGCCCCTTTTTGTTTCGCTTCCCTCACTGCGGCAAAGGTATCTGCCGTCTCCCCCGACTGGCTTACAGCAATAACAAGATCACCTTTCTCGATAATCGGATTTCTATATCTGAACTCGGAAGCGATATCAACCTCGACGGGCACTCTGGCCAGTCCTTCGATGAGAAACTTTCCAACCAGCGCCGCATGCCATGAGGTACCACAGGAGACAATAAATATCTTTTTTATCGACCTTACCTTCTCGGGCGACAGGTTAAGATCTTCCAGATAGATTTCTTCACCCATCTCCTTAATTCTGGGACCCAGCGTATCGGTAAGGGCCCTTGGCTGTTCATGAATCTCCTTGAGCATAAAATGACGGTAGCCACCCTTCTCTGCCATGACAGGATCCCAGTTGATTATCGTCGTTTTCCTTTCTGTGATCTTATCATTTTCATCGTAAATAGTGATTCCCTTTTCAGTTAATAACGCCACATCTCCATCTTCAAGATATTTAACCTCTCTCGTACGCCACAGGATTGCCGGGATATCAGAGGCGATATACTGTTCACCCTGCCCGATCCCCAAGATGAGCGGACTCCCTTTTCTGGCTGCTATCAGTGAGGAAGGATCACTCTCCCTGAAAACGGCGATGGCATAACTGCCTTTGACCCTTTTAAGCGCACTTTTTACCGCGCTAAAAAGGTCTGGATGTGCTTTTAGTTTCTCTGCAACCAAACGGGTAATAACTTCAGTATCCGTTTCCGAGCTAAAAGTATGGCCATGTGCTTCCAGTTCACTTTTTAGTTCAAGGTAGTTTTCTATGATCCCATTATGGACAAGAACAATATCATCTGCACGGTGAGGGTGAGCATTGATTTCCGACGGCCTGCCATGTGTGGCCCATCTCGTATGTCCAATGCCTGTCATTCCGCTTAGCGGCTCTTTTCTTAATTCATCCTCCAGCGCAGAAACCTTCCCTTCCTTTCGCTTAATAATAACATCAGAGCCGTTATGAACGGCCACACCGGCAGAGTCATACCCTCTGTATTCAAGCTTTCTCAAACCTTCAATCAGGATGGGGAGGGAATTATCCTTCCCGATATAGCCAACAATTCCGCACATATTATTTTTTCTCCCTTTCTTCCCTTCTTTTTTTTGCCCAGTCTTTTAAAACTTTCTGCTCCGGCCGGCTTAATGACAAGGAATCCGACGGAACATTTCGGGTAATTGTTGAGCCCGCCCCAATGACGGCGCCAGATCCGACCGTTACGGGCGCCACCAGGTTGGTACCACTCCCGATAAAGACACCATCTTCAATAATTGTTTTATACTTGTTGTAACCGTCATAATTGCATGTCACTGTCCCGGCACCAATATTAACACCCTGACCAACCTCTGAATCCCCGATGTAGCTCAAATGATTGACCTTACTGCCTGCACCCAGGACGGACTTTTTCATCTCACAGAAATTCCCGACTTTCCCTTTAGCCTTAACTGTAGAGCCGGGCCTTAAATGGGCAAAGGGTCCGATGATGGTTTCTTCCGCCAGCTCGGATTCGGTAATAACACAATAAGGTTTCAGATGCGTCCCATCACCCACCTTTGAGTTTATAATAATATTTCCTGTTTCCAGAATGACTTTTTCACCAACCACGGTATGGCCTTCAAGTCTTACCTGAGGATCGAGGATCGAATCTTTTCCCACCTTTACCCCGTTATCAACATACGTCGATTGTGGATCAACGACGGTGACACCACTTGTCATGAGTTCATCGAGAATCCTCAGTCTCATAATGTGCCCCGCTTCAGCAAGCTCCTGACGGCTGTTAATACCCATAATTTCATCGTGGTCTGAAACTTTCGACCATCCCACTTTCACGCCGGCATCTTTGCCGCACTTGATAATATCGGTAAGATAGTATTCTCCCTGGGCGTTATCCCTTCCTACATTTGCGAGGGAATCAAAGAGATAGGTCGCATCGACACAATAAACACCGCTGTTGACTTCCTTTAGCTTCTTCTCTTCAGGAGTAGCATCCTTTTCTTCCACGATCCGGACAAGCTCATCACCGTCTTTAACAATACGACCGTATCCAAAAGGCTCATCAAAATCAGCGGTGAGCACGGTAACACTGTTTTTTTCCAGGGTGTGCCGTTGGACCAGGTCGGAAATTGTTTCACTTGTAATGAGCGGGGCATCTCCGCACAAGATAAGGACCGGCTGATTTCTGACTTTAATCGCCTCCTCGCAGACCATAACAGCGTGACCGGTGCCAAGCTGTTCTTTCTGGACAGCAAAGGTCACATCTTCATCCTTTAAAGCGAGGCGGACCTCTTCACTACCGTGTCCTATAACGATCACCGCATTGCTTGCTCCGGCCTGCTTTGCAGCCAGCAGAGGATATTTAATAAGGGGATTCCCGCAGATGGAATGCAAGACCTTAGGCCTGTCAGACTTCATTCTTGTGCCCTTTCCGGCAGCAAGGATAATGGTGGAGAACTCTATCTTTGATTCCATCAAAGTTCCTCTAAAACGATATTGTCATTGGTATAGATGCAGATCCCTGCAGCAGTCTGTATCGCCTCCTCAGCGATTTTTGAAGCCTCCAGGTCCGAATATTTCAATAAGACCCTGGCTGCGGCAAGGGCAAAAGCACCGCCCGAACCGATGGCGGCAATACCATCATCAGGTTCGATGACATCGCCATTTCCCGACAATATGAGAGAGCAGCTTTTATCTGCTACAATCATCAGCGCTTCAAGTCTTCTCAATACCTTATCTGTACGCCAATCCTTAGCCAGCTCAACGGCAGAACGGGTGATGTTGCCGTTATACTGTTCAAGCTTTTTTTCAAACCGTTCAAAGAGAGTAAAGGCATCGGCCGTCGCACCGGCAAAACCGGCCAGAACACTTTCCATATAAAGCCTCCTTACTTTTTTTGCGGTATGCTTCATGATTGTGCTGCCTGTCGTAACCTGGCCATCACCTGCCACAGCGACTTTTCCATTCTTTCTCACCGCAACAATGGTGGTTCCTCTCATATTATCGACATCTCCCATCTTTTTAATCCCTATAATTTAATTGAATAAATGTTTATGTTGTCCTTCCTAACCTTTCTTTGCACGGGGATGCGCCTTATCGTAGACTTCCATCAGTTTATCCGTCGTTATGTGAGTATATTTCTGTGTTGTGGAAAGGCTTGCATGCCCTAACAATTCCTGAATTCCCCGAAGGTCTGCACCAGCGTCCAAAAGATGGGTGGCAAAGGAATGTCGCAAGGTATGTGGACTGCCATGGCCGGCCACACCAGCCCGTCTGAGATATTTGTCTACAATACGTGCAACACTCCTTGACGTAAGCCGCCCTCCCCTGCAGTTGAGAAAAAGCGCCTTTTCATCCCTTACATGCCCGAAAGAGTTTCTGCATTTCAGATACTCACTCACCGCTTCCAAGGCCTTGTTACCCACAGGGATCATCCGCTCCTTTCGCCCCTTTCCCATGACTTTCACCATTCCTTCGGAAAGATCAATTTCATTAAGGTTCAGGCTTTCAAGCTCTGAAACCCTTAACCCTGATGAATAAAGAAGCTCAAGAATCGCCTTGTCTCTGGCAATGGTGGACTTTTCACCCTTCGCTGCCTCTATCAATCTGAAGATGTCATCAACAGAGAAAAACTTGGGCAGTCTTTTTTCTGCCTTCGGTGTGGCAATCCCTTCAAGGGGATTGCTCTCAAGAAGTCCTTCCCGCACCAGAAATCGATAGAAGCTCCTGATTGATGCCAGCTTTCTTCCCACTGAACTTCTTGAGTTTTTTACATGAAGATCTGCAAGGTATCTTCGAATGGTTAAATGATCCACCTCCATGAAGGTGTTACGAGATGAGGAATCAGTATCTATTAAAAATATTTCATATTGAAGAAGATCACTGACATAGTTTCTGATAGTATGGGGGGAGCAATTCATTTCATCTTTAAGATGTCTTTTAAAGCTTTCAATGTAGGTCCTCATAGCCACGGATACTGACTCCATTTATATTAACCTATTTTAATACCATAAATAACCGTAATAATCCAATAAAAATCCATGATTACAATAGAATCATACCACTGAAATAAAACAATGAGATAAGAGAGCTAAAATGATAAGGATTCCCTGATTTTTCGAAAAAAAAGATCATGAAATAGTAAAGCATTTAAAAGTTACTTTATCAGACAGTCGGCATTGACACTCCGGCACATTTTAGCTATTATAACCGCTTACAAATTTAGTAAGTTAGAAATAATATTCTGCAATTTTCCGGCAGAATATTATTTGGCTTCGCAGAATCGCCCGATGAAGAATAGCTAAAGAAGACTTGATTTCGTAAAGATACTTACACCCCTCAAAGGGGGACAAAAAAGAGTCCGGCTCATCCGGGTTTGAAGGAGTTGTGAAAATGGCTTTGATAAAACAGGCGCTCATCAGTGTATCCGACAAAACAGGGATTGTAGACTTTGCAAAGAATCTAAAGAGGTTCGGAGTTAATATCCTTTCAACGGGAGGAACTGCCAGGCTTTTAACGGAGAACGGCATCGATGTGACAGAAGTTGCTGATTACACCGGATTCCCTGAAATGCTGGATGGCAGAGTAAAAACACTTCACCCCAAAGTTCACGGTGGCCTTCTCGGGCTAAGAGATAACAGCGCCCATGTAGAAAAAATGAACGAACATGGCATTGAGCCCATAGACATGGTTGTTGTCAACCTCTACCCCTTTGAGGCAACCATTGCGAAAGAAGGATGCAAGCTTGAAGAGGCTGTTGAAAATATCGACATCGGCGGCCCAACCATGCTGAGATCGGCGGCGAAGAACTTCAGGGATGTCACTGTCATAGTCGATGCCGATGACTATAAAAGAGTTGCAGATGAAATGGACACCAACAGCGGTTCTGCGTCCTACGAAACAAACTTTGCTCTTGCAAAGAAGGTCTATCAGCACACGGCAAGCTACGACGGCGCCATTACCAACTACCTTACCTCTCTCAACGATGAGGGCAGAAATGAATACCCTGACGTCCTCACACTGCAATATGGAAAAGCTCAGGACATGAGGTATGGAGAAAATCCGCACCAAACGGCCGCATTCTACAGGGAAAGGGAGATCAAAGAGCCCTGTATTTCCAATGCGTCACAACTTCAGGGCAAGGAACTTTCATTTAATAATGTTGTTGATCTTGATGCCGCGTTGGAGGCGGTAAAAGCCTTTTCGGAGATCGCTGCAGTCATTGTTAAACATAATAATCCCTGTGGGGTGGCGCTGGACGAGAAATCTCTCGTTGATGCCTACAAAAAAGCCAGGGCCTGTGACCCCGTTTCAGCCTTCGGTGGCATTATTGGCTTTAACAGAAGCGTTGACAAACAAACAGCTAAGGAAATTGTTTCTACTTTTGTCGAGGCCATAATAGCACCAGACTATGACGAGGAAGCGCTCGAAATATTGAAGGAAAAGCAAAACCTGCGCCTTCTCCAGATTCCTGTACTTTCCGATAAAAGTGAGCACGATTATGACATTAAAAAGGTAGTGGGTGGCCTCCTTGTGCAGACAAGAGACAAAGGTAAAGTAACTGTTGAAGACCTCAAGGTTGTCAGCAAGCGACAGCCCACTGAAGATGAACTGAAGGCCCTGGATTTTGCCTGGAAGGTCTGCAAACATGTCAAATCTAACGCCATCATCTATGCGAGATCCGACCAAACCATCGGCATTGGCGCCGGACAAATGAGCAGAGTTGATTCATCAAAAATTGCCATTTTAAAGGCCCAGTCTCCCGTGGAGGGGACAGTCATGGCCTCTGATGCCTTCTTCCCTTTCCGTGATGGAATTGATGCTGCCGCAGAGGCCGGGGCAACGGCTGTCATTCAGCCGGGCGGTTCCATCAGGGACGACGAGGTTATTGCCGCCGCTGACGAACATGGCATGGCGATGATCTTTACCGGGATGAGACACTTTAAGCATTGATAATAATCTATCCCGGACCGGGTTGATTTGTATGAGACAATAGCAACCTCTATAAATTCAAATTGTGTCATTCCCGCGAAGGCGGGAATCCAGTCAAACCAAGGATCTGGGTGCTCAATCAAGTCCGGCATAACAGATTATTAGAGATACCCCTTATTCTGATTGCAATTTCTGTTTGATTCAAGCTATGGATTCCCGCCTGCACGGGAATGACAAGAAGTAGCAAACAGTGGAGAATTCAACACCAGGCGAGTAAACATTCTCATAGCACATAGATTTGGAGAAAAAATCGTGAAATATATCATCTTACTGGGTGACGGAATGAGTGACCACCCAATCGAAAAACTGGATGGGAAAACACCGCTTCAGTACGCAAAGACTCCTAATATGGACTTCATGGCCAAGGAAGGAACAATCGGAACAGCTCAGACCGTCCCGGAGGGATTTCCTCCCGGAAGCGATGTGGCAAACCTGAGTGTCTTCGGTTATGCTCCGGCAAAGTATTATACAGGGAGATCGCCTCTGGAAGCGGCCAGCATGGGCGTCGAACTTGGACCTGATGATGTTGCCTACAGATGCAACCTTGTGACCCTCGTTGAAGGGATGGGCGATCTCATTATGGATGATTTCAGTGGTGGCCATATATCGACTGAAGAAGCGGCTGAACTGATTTCTGAGCTGGACAAACAACTGGGCGACGATGAGTTTAAATTTTATCCCGGTGTAAGCTACAGGCATCTCATGGTCTGGAAAGGTGGCGCTCACAGAATTGAAACAACGCCCCCCCACGACATATCCGATAGAGTTATTGGACCTCACTTGCCGAAGGGAGACAGAAGCGATGTCATAAGCTCGCTCATGATGAAATCAAGAGAGATTCTTGAACATTGCCATGTCAATAAAACCAGGATTATCGCAGGGGCAAAACCTGCCAACGCCATCTGGTTATGGGGTCAGGGCAAGGCGCCAAAAATGCCCGACTACAAGGAAAAATACGGATTAACGGGCGCCGTCATATCAGCAGTCGACCTTTTGAAAGGGATCGGTATCTATGCAGGCCTGGAAATTATAGACGTGCCGGGAGCAACAGGTTACATCGATACAAACTTTGCAGGCAAGGCGGAGTATGCATTAAAAGAACTTGAGACTAAGGATTTTGTTTATCTTCATGTGGAGGCACCTGACGAGGCCGGCCACAGCGGAAACATGGAACACAAAATAAAAGCGATTGAAGATTTTGATGAAAAGGTTGTCGGCGCTGTGCTTGAAGGGATGAAGAAGTTCGGTGAATATCGTGTCCTGGTCTTGCCCGACCATGCAACACCGCTTTCAATCAAGACCCATTCCAGCGATGCAGTTCCCTTTGCAATCTATCCATCCCCCGATAGTGAATCTCCACGCTCTGAGGGTGGCTACAATGAAATCTCGGCAGAGAAAAGCGGCTTTACTATAGATAAGGGACATATGTTGATGGATTTTTTTATAAAAAAATAGTAACACTATTCCTCAAGGTTAGAAATGAGACTTTTTCTAACGCCCCCTACCCCCCTCTTACTCTAAGAGGGGGAATAAAATGCCCCTCCCCTTAAGTTAAGGGTCTTGTGCCCTGTGGGTAGAGGTTGGGAGGAGTTATGTAAACATTAGCTGAATAGTTACAATAAAAATAATAATCAGGAGGGGGCAATGGATAGGAACTTAGCATTAGAGGCGGTACGGGTAACGGAGGCTGCCGCACTGTCATGCGCCAGGCTCATGGGAAAGGGCGATGAGAAAGCGGCAGACCAGGCAGCAGTCGATGCAATGAGAAAGGCCTTTAATGCCATGCCCTTTGCCGGAAGAGTTGTCATCGGCGAAGGAGAAAGGGATGAGGCCCCCATGCTTTATATCGGTGAAGAGGTGGGATGTGCAGACTCCCCGCAAATAGACATTGCCCTTGATCCCCTTGAAGGAACAACAATTTGTGCCACCGGTGGGAATAACGCCCTTGCAGTTATTGCCTTTGCAGAGAGAGGAAAATTCCTCCATGCGCCGGATACCTATATGGAAAAAATAGCTGTCGGGCCGAGAGCAAAAGGCGCCATCGATATAAATGCCAGCGTGACCACAAACCTGAAAGAGGTGGCCAAGGCTTTAGGCGTAGAGGTACAGGATCTCACGGCCATCATCCTTGACAGACCCAGACATGCCGGGATTATCAAAGAAGTAAGAGAAAATGGCGCCAGAATCAAGCTTATCGGCGATGGGGATGTGTCTGCAGCCATTGCCACCTGCAAAGAAGATTCGGGTGTTGATATCCTTATCGGAACGGGAGGCGCGCCTGAAGGAGTTATCGCTGCAGCGGCGCTCCGGTGCATAGACGGCGACATGCAGGGCCGGCTTAAATTCAGGAATAATGACGAAATCGCCAGAGCAAAAAAGATGGGCGTTGAAGACATGGATAAGGTCTATACCCTTGAGGAACTTGCCTCAGGCGACGTTATGTTCGCGGCAACGGGTGTCACTGATGGTGACTATCTCGATGGAGTCAGGTTTTTTAAAGGCGGCGCAATCACCCATTCTGTTGTCATGCGGTCAAAATCAAAGACAATCAGATACATAGAGGCTACGCATCATTTTGACAGCAAACCCACTTATTGATTGGCCAGGCTCATTTCCCAAAAAGTTTAAATCCCTCCTAACCTCCCTTTAGAAAGGAAGGGACTTCTTTTCTCCCCCTTTTCTAAAGGGGGATTCAGGGGGGTTACCAAATTTAAAATAATCCTTCGGATAAAAATCATTGAAAAAAAGTAAAGTATATCTCGTCGGCGCAGGCCCGGGAGATCCTGAACTCATCACCGTTAAGACCAAAAGACTTCTTGAAGAGGCAGATGTTGTCATCTATGACCGCCTTGTATCAGATGAAGTCCTCGGCTATATCAATGCCTCTGCAGAAAAACTATTTGTAGGCAAAAAAGTCGCCTTTCACGCCATCCCCCAGGATGAAATCAATAGCCTTATTGTAGAAAAGGCAAAAAACGGAAAAAGGGTTGTCAGACTCAAAGGTGGCGATCCCTACATTTTTGGCCGGGGGAGCGAGGAAGCCGAGGTTCTTTCAAGAGAGAACATCCCCTTTGAGGTCGTGCCGGGCATTACGGCAGCATCCGGGCTGGCGGCTTACGCCGGCATTCCTCTCACAGACAGGCGACATTCTTCTGCAGTTACATTCATTACAGGCCATAAGACAGGGGGGGGCGATCTTTCAACCATCGACTGGAGCGCCCTGGCTGCTCTCGACAACACCCTGGTATTTTATATGGGCCTTAAAAATATCAAGACGATTACTAAAAATCTTTTAGAGCACGGATTCAGCCCTGAAAAACCTGCAGCCGTCGTCCGGTGCGCCACCCTTCCAAACCAGAAGACCGTTTCCGGCAATCTTTCCAATATCACCGAGTTAGCCGAAACTAACAGCATTCGCCCGCCCGCCCTGCTCATTGTTGGAGAGGTCGTCAACCTTAGAGAGTCTCTAGCATGGTTTGAGGAAAAATAGCGGCTGTAGGTATGTAGGGCATGGCTTTCATCCATGCTTTAGCAAGCCTGAAGGCTTGCCCTGCGTCACTCACCACGACAGATAAAGAATCGTTATTTTCTGAGCTCAGACTGTCACCCGTAGCCTGCTCTGAGTTTACCGAAGAGCCAGTCGAAGGGTAAAGATGACTTTTCCAATTCTCCCTAATCTGCGTTTTTCTGCGCAAATCAGCGTCCAGGCTGGGTTTTTAGGTGCATAGTCCCAAAGTAGCGGTCAAATAGTTCTTAATGTTTAGGGCACTCATACTTTTGGACTACCCCCCCCCAAATCCCTTACTAAATGGGTATTTACGTCCCCATTAAAAAACAAAAAAAAACAAAAAAAAAGTATTGATTTGTCAATTTTGATGTGATAGAGTCACGAAAAATATGGCTTGGATTCAGGTTTTAAGCGATTATTCCCCCTGATACCCTCAGGGTTTAGTGATAGGAATCTGTCCCAACATTTGTGAAAGGGAGGTGATAAGAGCTAAAGAACTGAATTCGGGGGGAGAACGGAATTACACCTGTTCGGTAATAATTAATTAATAACGAAAATCTTTTTTAAAAGTAGTATATAAAACGTAATAAAAAAGGAGGAACAAAGGAATGAAGAAACTTGTAGGTTTATCTTTAGCAGCTGCACTTTTTGCTGCGAGCACCGCACCGGCAATAGCGGCGGATGTCGAATTAAGCGGTGAAGTCAGGGTAAGACATGAAATCATGGACAACTATGACTACAATGACAACGTCGGCGATAGCGCCAACGCAACGACCCAGAGAACAAGGATCAACTTCAAGGCGTCCGTTGATGACAGAACAACTGCGTTCATTTCACTCCAGGACACAAGAACACACGGCGAAGAAGCTAGCACAGCAGATACAGCCGCAGAAAATCAGGGTATAGACTTGAGCCAGGGTTATCTCCTCATTGACGATCTTATTCCTTCTACCGACCTCCTCATTGGTCGTTTCCCACTTGCCTATGGGAACCAGAGATATGTAGGCGCCTTCGAGTGGAGCGACAATGCCAGAAGGTTTGACGGTCTGGCCTTCCTCTACGGCTCAGAATTAGTTGACATTCATCTGGCATTAACACAAGTAGGTATCGGTGGAGCAGGAGTGGAAGACACTCACGTAAATGCACTGGAGACCATGTGGAAAACCCTCATCCCAAAGAATCAGCTCGACGCTTACTTGATTCAGATTACGGGAGCAGGTGGTATGGAAATACAGACCTTGGGCCTGAGACTTGACGGTAAAGCAGCAGGCGCTGACTGGACAGCAGAGTACATTCAGGAAGGTGGTGACGCTGCCACAGGTATCGATCAGGATGCCACTGCTCTGGCCATCACAGGCGGATACACTATCCCCGGGCCAAAGATCAGAATTGGTGCCGAGTTTACCTCTGGTAGCGGTGACGACGCGACAACAACAGACAACGAAGCATTTACAGGCGGTCTTCCAACCAACAAGTTTCACTATGGTTTGAGCGGCCGTGGCGGCGCATGGTCCAACCGTGACAACATCAGCCTCAACGTAACTGCCAAGCCAGCGGATGGCATGAAGGTACGTGCTGAGTACTGGGATTACACTGTAAATGAAGTTGCTGCTGGTGCAAGCGATGATGTCGGTTCTGAAATCAACCTTCAGTTCTGGTATAGTCTGACAGAAAAGACAAAGCTTCATGCACATATTGCACAATTTGCACCAGGAGAAGCTCTTGTAGGAGCCGCTGGTCCTGATGATGCGGCTACTCTTATCTCTCTGCAGCT
>JADFVM010000357.1 GCA_015222555.1 Pseudomonadota bacterium | reverse complement strand
CTTGCAAAATACTCACATTTTATGCTACTATTCTTCGTTTATTTTTAAACTTTTTCAATCAATTCTGTCCTCAATGATGGAATTAAATAAGGATGAGGCTGTGGACAAGAAAATAGAACCATTTTATAAAATACCGCAAGAGGTTGTTGAAGATCTGAAACTCTATCGAAATGAGGTCGAGCGTTTTAATAGAGGGGAAGTTAACAAGGACAAATTCAGACCCTTCCGGGTAGCAAGAGGCATCTATGCACAGCGCGGCCAGGAGACTTTCATGGTCAGGATCAAGGTTCCCGGTGGCGGGTTGACACCGGAGCAGATGGACAAGATAGCAGACCTTTCTGAAAAATACGGAAATGGCGTCCCCCATGTGACAAACCGTCAGGATATGCAGCTTCATTATGTCAAGCTCGATGATACGGTAAAGGCCATAGAAGGTCTTCTTGAAGTTGGCCTCACAACAAGAGGCGGCGGCGGTAATACGGTAAGAAATATCACCGCCTGTTACGATGCCGGTGTTTGTGACCGCGAGGTTTTTGATGTGTCAACGTATGCCCCTGCTTTCACGGAGTTCTTTCTAAAACATCCAAAGGCCTTCAATCTGCCCAGGAAATTTAAGATCGCCTTTTCAGGATGTTCCGATGACTGCTCGTTGGCAACAATGAACGATGTCGGCTTTATCGCCAAGACAAAGGTTCTCAACGGTGTTGAAACAAAGGGTTTCAGAGTTTATGCCGCAGGTGGAATGGGTGCAAAATCCAGGGTCACCGACTTGCTTGAAGATTTTGTCACCGTCGATGAGGCAATCTATGTGGCTGAGGCAATCATGATCCTCTTTGATAAATATGGTAATCGTAAAAACAAGCATAAAGCCAGGCTCAGGTTTGTCATTGACAAGGTGGGAAGAGAGGAGTTTTTAAGGCTCTACAGGGAAGAACTTCAGGCCGTCAGGGAAAGTGGCCCCAAGGAACTTGTTTATCGAGAAAGAGAGATCCCTCAAAAAGAAGTCTCCGCCGAACTTGACGAAGTCCCGCCCGTTAGCGATGCGGGATTCAAGGCCTGGATGGAAACCAATGTGCGCCCTCAAAGCCAGAAAGGCTTTTATTATGCCAAGATAAGAACAATCATCGGAGATGTTAAAGCAGATGATTACAGGACAATTGCCGACATTGTCAGAAAGTTTGGTGAGGGCACAGTGAGAACAACCCATGACCAGAACATTCTCGTAAGATGGCTGAGTGGTCAGGAGCTGTACCCCTTTTACAAGGCGCTATGCGATATCGGTTATGGCAAGGCGAACGCCGGTTATGCCTCTGACATCATGTGCTGTCCCGGGGCGTCCACATGTAATCTGGGCATCTGCCTCTCAAAAAATATGTGCACAATGCTGGCTGATGAGTTGGATAACAGCGGATTAGCTCTCAACACCATGCCTGATGTGCGTCTCATGGTGAGTGGCTGTCACAATGCCTGCGGTCAGCACCCCATAGGGCCCATCGGTTTTCACGGCGCTGCCAGACGGGGTACGGATGAGCGGATGGCGCCGCATTACAATGTCCTTGTAGGAGGCCGCGTCGAGGAAGGGAAAACGGTTCTTAGTGAAGAGCTGGGTTATGTTCCGGCAAAGAAGCTTCCAATGCTGGTTAAACGTTTTCTTGCGGACTATAACGATGACCGCAAAGAGGGGGAGGATTTTTATGCCTACCTGGACAGGGCGGGCAAGGAAAGGATGAAGACGCTCATCACTGAATACCCGCTGCCTTCAATGGAAGAGGACAGCGATTGTTATAAGGACTGGGGGCAGGATGAAGAGTTTTCACTGGCCGGGCTGGGAGAAGGTGAATGCGGCGCCGGTGTTCTCGACATCATAGAAGCCGATATAGACGAAGGGCAGAGGCACATTTACAGGGCGGAACATGATCTGACTGAAGGACGCCTTGAAGACGCTTCAAATGCGCTGGCCAAAGGTCTCGGTTTAACAACAAAGGCTTTACTCGTTACAAGAGGCCTTGAACCGACTGATGATTATATCTCTATCACCGAATATGAAACCCACTTCATTAAAACAGATCTCATGGATGGGAAATATGGCAACCTTAAAAAAAGATGGGCAAAATATATTTCCGGCCTTCTCGATAGAGATGGGCTTAAGGAAGAGATCAGTTTTATGATTGAATTCTCAAAAACTGTAGCAGCCCTCTACGATAGCATGGATGCCAACATGAAGTTCCAGGGTGAAAATATCGAAGAAGAGAAGAAGGCCGAAGCTCCGAAAGAGCCGGTGGCTGCCCCGTCAGGAAAAGAGACGGATGCCGAGATGGACCTGAGAGGTGTGAAGTGCCCCATTAATTATGTGAAGGCAAAGATAAAGCTTGAAACAATGGGTGTGGGTCAAACGCTTCAGATTCTGCTTGATGATGGTGAACCAATTCGCAATGTTCCTGTTTCACTTAAAAACGATGGGCAGGAAATCCTTAAGATGGAACAGGTGGGAACCTACTTTGAGCTGGTTATCAAAAAAGCAGCCTAAGTAAGTTTTTTTATTAAAAACATAACTTTTACCAACCAGGCATTTAT
>JADFVM010000356.1 GCA_015222555.1 Pseudomonadota bacterium | reverse complement strand
GAAGGCTTTTCTCAACCTGCCAGCCAAAGAGCTTGAGAATTAATCTGGAGATGATTCTTAACAAGCCAAACACCCCTCCTTATGAAAAAACACCAACAGTATTTCCAAAAATTAGCCCATTCCATTACTATCTTTTACATCCATAATTTCCTCTCCTGATCATTACGAATTTAATTCTCTCTATTATACAATCCTAATATCAACCTTCAAGTTTCATGGCCCTGGCAGCAGCGGCATGCCCCAGGATGATGAGTTCTCCTGCCCTGTTAAACTCCAGTATTGTACTCACATTCCGTGGAATCTCTATCGAAATATCCGGTGGATAGGCCGCAAGCTTCTGGCGTGCAATGGTACTTTGCATGGCATCGAAAGACTGGTTGGCGATATCTATCATCCCTGCGTCTGTACTCAGGTAGGAGGTGGCAAGGCCCTTCATCTCTTCTATGAAACCACTTATCTTCCCCTGAAGTCTCGATGACGGCTTCGCCCTTTTGGGAGGTGAGACCTGAGGCACTTTACTCTCCGACACGACACCGCTTACGTTCACGGCTATGGTAATGTCCGAAAGGTCACTGAAGGTGGGGGCAATGGGCACCGGATTTAAGACTCCGCCGTCAACAAGGTGCATACCTTTGTATTTAAAGGGTGTAAAGAGAAGAGGTATGGATATGGACGCCCTTATGGCGTCAAAGAGGGGACCTTTCTTTATCCAGACCTCCTTGCCCGTCTCAAGATTAGTCGCAACGGCAGTAAATGTCACAGGCAGCGCCTCTATCAGGGCGTCGCCGACGATATTTTTTATCGTATCAATTATCCTGTCGCCTTTTATAAAACCGCTCTTATGGAATGAGAGGTCAAGAAGGGTAAATATATCGCGCTTCGTTATGGCAAGGACCCACTGCTCGAACTCATGAAGTTTGCCGACGGCGTATACGCCCCCGATGAGTGCCCCCATCGAAGATCCTGAGATAGACCGTATCTCGAAGCCATTTTCTTCAAGCCAGTGGATTACACCGATATGGGCAAGGCCGCGGGCGCCCCCGCTGCCCAGAACAAGAGAGACAGCTGTTTTATCTTCTTTTGTCATAATACCCTTCTCAATTCAAGTTTCATTTCCTCTGCATTCCCGGATCGCCAGTTTGTTAAAAGGGACAGATTTATTTATTGGTTATCTCGATGTAGAGTTTCTTTCCCTTAATTTCTGACTTAATTGCCATTTTATAACCTTCAATGGTTTTGAATTAAGTATGCCGTCCCCCGAATTCCCAGAAATAAGCCTCTTCTCCAGCGAGAATCCATGGGTTTCAAAAACTGGCGCTGCCCCTATTTTCTTCTTCACCCGCCCTGATCATGGTAAGAACCATCTTAAACCGTTTTACCGCCTTTAGCGCATGGATTTCATTGGCAGGCATAAAAATCATATCCCCTGCTTTTAGCAGGTTTGCATTTCCGGATACGGTAATTTCAGCTTCACCATCAAGGATGTGAGCCGTTGCATCATAGGGGACTTTATGTTCGCTTATCTCCTGGGCCTTATCAAAGGCAAACAGTGTAACTGAGCCAGCCTTGTTTTTAATTATCGTTCTGCTGACAACTGAACCCGCCTGATAAGTCACAAGGTCGTCAAGCGGTAATACCTCTGAATCTGCCATGTCCTCCCCCTTTATTTTTCACTCTACACTTTAATTTATTAAAATTGAATATAAGGGATCGCTTCTTTAATATTGACAACTAATACATCTTGTCAACGATAAAGAATTTACCCTAGTATAACAACTAGTATAACAAAGCCCTGGGGAGAAATCTTCATGCTATACTTAATTCATCAAATGAATCTCTTCCCGCACTATGAATGAATTTCTTTCCATCAATAATTTTAAAAAGGCAGCCCTCCTGGGCCTTACTATGACCCTTCTCTCGGCTCCCAGAATTCTGACGAGCGGTATTTATTCTTTTCGCCATGTCATTTCTGCCTTTGCAGCGCTAACACTACTGAGCGCCACGGTGACAGCCTGGGGCAAAAGCGCCGGGATGAAAGGCATCTTTCCGTCTGCAAAGGAGGTTTTACAGGGTCTTAAGCTGGCAGCCCTCATTGTCATTCTTTTCTTTCCTATCAAAGTCTTCTGGTTTAACCCTGCCCTTTATGTTGCCGTAGAGTCAACAGGCAATACAAATGCACTGGGCCTCCTTTTCCCGGAAACTTTACTTGCCGGCATCGCCCTGACGCTCTGGGTGATGAGTTTTGAAACACTTTTCTTTCAGGCTGCCGCCATATCCTTCTTCGGCAGATTAAGCAGGCATTTCTCTGCGGCCCTGATACTCTCAACTCTATTTCGCGGCTATATCAGCTGGTTAAAGCTTGGCAACATCGGTGTGGAAACAGCCGAATTCCTGATCCTTTCCCATGCCCTCATCGTTAACGTCATCTCCTGCCTCCTCTTCGCACGCTATGGACTTCCTGCTTCCATGTTTTTCATCGGAGGAATTTCTATCTATCGCTGGAGTTTTTTGTGGGGATGAAGTAGGTGCGTCAAATATATTTACATATTTTAATCAACGTCCCCCTCTTCTTCCCCAACATGTTAGCTTGGTCCGACTCTACAAGTCACTAGCTTTAATCTTCCTTTAATCTTGAATTCGCTATTATGGTTATCAAGAAGGCCACGAAAAGCCCGATTGACCCGCCTCAGAAGTGGCGAATAAAAAAACTAAAGGAGGTAAAGATCATGAAGAGCAACGCTTTCGACTTAGTAATATATCTTGGTTTTATCGTAGCGTACCCCGCCGTACTGGCCGTCAGCATGGTAGTCTAATCTGTTTAAAATTATAGCATTGATGTTTATTGAAAGATAACGGAGTGCAAATGGAAGCAGTAAACCAGCAGAGGCGGGGG
>JADFVM010000355.1 GCA_015222555.1 Pseudomonadota bacterium | reverse complement strand
CGCGACTCAAAAATAAAAACGACCGAGTTGTACCTCTGTCGTTTAAAGCACTCTGAAAAAAATGCAATTTCAAAACTATTTGACCTCAGCAGTTCTCACGTATATACCGCTGCTTGAATTCTAAAACCTTCCCCGCCTCATACTCATCTCGACTGACAGGCTTTATCTCTAATACGCTGGCATCGGTCCTGTTAGGACATTTTCCGCCACCTTCGAGAATTTCATGAAGATGCTCTGTACTCTTTGCTTCGTAATACAGGCTGAAGGTTCCCTTTTTATTTTCACCCCTGCTTGCCGTGACTTGAAGCCATACCCTGTAAAACTTCATTTCCTCAGATCCCCGCATGCCTTTATCTCACTTCTCCTATACTTTCAGAGATTATGATCATCTCTGTTTTTTAAAGAAAACAATCTTATCATGTTAAAATAGTGCATATAGCGACAGTTATTGCTAAATGTGCGCCATATATTGCTTTTTTGTCTTTTTTTTGGGAATTTTTTATTTCTCGATGAAAAGAAACTGTTGATTACGGCTTGAAATGTGCCAACTTTATTGGATTTGACTTTTTGATGAGGAAGGAATGCTCATCAGTTCTTTCATCCCCTGCACAGCCCTTGAACACACCTTCGGATATCAAAGGCACACTCCCTGTAAGTATCAATACTACTCCCGAAAGGATCATCTATATTCCATTGGATCAGCCTTCCGGAATCGATCCTATGATCTTCTTTCAAACAATCGTATATATAAGAGTCAAGGGCAATGAAAGTGTCAAAACGATCAACATCTATATCCATGACATATCGTGGTCTGTGGCCCGAGATGTCTATACCGAACTCATCCTGCATAACCTCAATCGTTTCATCCGGAGCCCTATTTCTGCTTGGTAAGATGCCGGCACTCTCCACATGTGTCCTGCTATCAAGAATCTTTCTTGCCAGTCCTTCTGCAATAGGGCTCCGGCAAATGTTGCCATAACAGACAAAAAGGATATTTAAAGATAATTTATCCATAGCAAGCACATAATACCATGATTTGTTGTAAATTCAAAAGATAAGCTGAAAGAGTATAGGAGGAAAACGAGGATTAACTATTACTAGTTGAAATGTTGTATAAGTTGACTTTATTGAAAAATCACTAGTACAGGAAGTACTTATTAAAAGTCGGATGAAATAGTTATACTTTGCCGACACGTGAAATAATAATGGGGGACAGGTGGGGGACAGAATTCATATTTTACTAAAAACAGACAATCTGGAAGGAGGGCTTGCAGCCTGTAAGTCCTTGAAAATGTTGGTGCCGAGGGCCGGAATCGAACCGGCACGGGGAAAAACCCCGAGGGATTTTAAGTCCCTTGCGTCTACCAATTCCGCCACCCCGGCATGGTTGTGAACGGAGACACAATCTAATATTATTGGCCTCTTCTGTCAAGCTCTAAATTGTGCTGAAAGGCCTGTGGCTGGGGATCTTCCTTTACATCTGTTCAAACTGATTTATCATGTTGATGATAGCTAAGAACTGTTTTGGGAGCTTTGATTTACGTACGGGCAGAAGATGCCAAGATACAAAAAAGGACTTGTGCTTGTGAGTGAAAAGGAAGGTCATCGTCCATGGGGTTATTATACCGTATTATCAGATGAGGTTGACCATAAGGTCAAGAGGATCGTTGTTTATCCCGTCAAACGTCTGGGCCTGCTAAGGCCAAGCGACGCTCCGAACATTGGTATGTCGTTTCGGTTGAGCGGCTGGAAGACGATTTCGGCAGAACCTGATACTCATTTCTTTTCAACCTTCTTCTTGACCTTCTTCTTCGCTTTCTTTTTGGTCTTTAACTTCTTCTTTGCTACCTTGGCCTCATCTGAGCCCGGAAACTTTTTGACCAGTTTCTGAAAAAGAGCCTGTGACGTTTTTATGCTTCTGATTTTCTCAAATGCCATGGCCTGTTTAAGCATGGCGGCCGGAACTTTTCCCCCGTCAGGATACTTTTTTAATACCTCGTCGTATTCAAGGATTGCACGTTCATAATTGCCTTCATCATAATAACTCTCGCCTATCCAGAACTGGGCATTATTTGCGAGAGGGCCATCGGGCGCTTCATTCAAGTACTGTTTGAATTTCTCTCTCCCTTCTTTTGTCTTCTTATCATTGATGGCATCGAGGCCTGCTTTATAGATATCTTTGGCCGATTCTTTCGCTTCTTCCTGTTGTTTTCTTTCGTCGATCAGCGTGGTGACAGTCAATTTCAGTTCCGCTAATTGAGCCTCAAGTTCGCTGGTTTTCGTTTCTGCAGCCGTCATTCTCTCTTCAGCCGTTTCAAGAAAAACATTGTTCTGGGTAGAGGATTTCTCCGCCCCATATTTCAGTTCTTCAAAACGACCGGAAAGGCGTTGAAAATCAGCCTGCAATGTGTCAACCCTTGCACTCGTATCAGCCACTGATTTTTGGGTGCCTTTACGGGAGGTCTCCGTCCCAGTCTTAACGAAGTTGAGCTTGCTCTCAAGATTTGAACCCATCGTCTTGTTCGCTTCACGGAGTTGAGCCTGTCCTTGCTTAAGAAGCTCAACATCACTTTGCACCTGTATGAGCTCTTTATTCGGGACGATGCACCCAGGCAGTAATAGCCCCAGCAAAAATGGCGCAATCAAATATGTGCAGTTGCTTTTATTTAATCTCAAAGTGTACTCTCCTGTTTTTTGCCCAGGCCTCTTCATTGCGTCCTTCTTTCATCGGTATTTCTTCACCGTAACTGATGGTTGAGAGTCTGCTCTGCTCTGTACCGAGGGTGACAAGGTATTTTTTGGAGGCATTCGCCCTTCTTTCACCAAGGGCGAGGTTGTATTCCGAGGTGCCACGTTCATCTGCATGACCTTCAATTCTGACCTTGACAGAACTATCTTTCTCCATCCAGTCAGCTATTGCTGCAAGTATATCTCTTGCCGACGCGCTAAGGTCAGACCTGTCATATTCAAAGAAGATGTCCTGAATGATGGATTGTTCCATCGCTGTTAAATCTTCTGATCCCATTGTCCCCAGGCTGCTTTTTCTTGCCAGTTCTTCCTCTTCTATTCTCGCCCTTTCTTCAGGTGATAGTGCGGCAAGTTTTGATGCTGTCATTTCATCGGGCCCGGAAACGTCAACAGTTTCTATTTTGTCATCAGGCTTGTCAATGAGCGAATCGGCGACCTTCTTTTTGACGGTACAGGCAGTGAATGAAATTGTACAAATTAATAAAATTGCAGCGAGTAATCTTCCTTTAGAATTATTTAACATTTTCTATCTCCTTAAAGTTTTTATTTCAGGGACGGCGACCAGGCCGGACTCATGTCAGCGCTGCCAGTCCCTTTTAATTTTCTAACCCTGCTGCCATCAAGGCTGATTATAAAGATGGATTTTTTTCCTCCTCTTGTAGAGTTGAAGGCAATAAACCTGCTATCGGGTGACCAGGTCGGTTCTTCATCATTGCCTGTCCCGAAAGTGAGTTGCCTTCCATCTTTACCATTGGCCTTCATAATATATATCTTAAAAGACCCATTTTGCAAGGATGAATAGGCAATCCATTTGCCATCGGGCGACCAGGCTGGTGATGCAT
>JADFVM010000354.1 GCA_015222555.1 Pseudomonadota bacterium | reverse complement strand
GTTCTGGCTGCACTGCAGGCAGGGATTATACACTTTGAGGCTACTCTTGGAGGGCTGGGAGGACAGCCCGCCAATTTTCTGGATGACTGTCCTGCAAAGGGCACCGGAGAATACTATTATGAAGATCCCAGATATGTTGGCCTGGTTACACTGGAGGATACACTGGTTCAGATCGACGAAATGGGCATTGAACATGGATATGATGTTGACCGCATCCTCTGGCTTGGCAGGCAGATGGAAAAGACAATTGGACGGAGACTCCGCTCCGAGGCTATAATCAATGGCCGGACTTTAAAGGAAGGGCATATGGAATTTGCCAGACCAGGTTTAAAGGAAAGAAAGATAAAATTAGGCGAAGAGCCCGGCCAAAAGATTCCCAGTGACTGGAGTCCAAAAGCTGTGTTGCCTGAAAAGGCAAAAGTGACTCCAATGTCATTAACTTAGGCGATTTTATTATTAATCACCACGAAGAACACGAAGGATTTTTTCTTTATCTTCGCTCACTTCGTGCTCTTCGTGGTAAAAATATCGTGGTGTGCGCCTCCGAGTTTTCTTAAGTTGATGACATTGATTTGTACTCTGTTTTCTGTGGTTAAACCTGATAATACCTAATTATTGAGGAGTAGAAAATGGAAGCAAAGAATCAGAAACCCCATATAAATGTGGACTTTTTTGAAGATCTGACAGGTGACATCTCTAAGTCAATACCAAAAGGGATAGAAGATATCGGGAAAAAGATCAGATCTCTCAGAGAGGGGAAAGGGTTGTCTATTGACGAGGTTTCCAATCTGACAGGGTTTGATGCGGAGCTTCTTACAAGCATAGAAAGAAATGAAGTGCAGCCCCAGCTTGGCACGGTTATCAAGCTCTCAAAGGCATTGGAGGGCGCATTCAGCCGCCTGGTTTCAGGGGTTGGTGACAGGCTCTATTCGGTTACCCGGAAGGATGAGCAGAAGATCGTTTCAAGATCGACGTCAAAAAAGGGTAAAAAGAAACTATATACATACAGGAGCCTTGCCCCGGAAGTAAAAGGGCGTCACATGGAGGCCCTGATTGTCCAGCTTGAAGAAAACCCTGAAAAAGAGATGTCGGTTCATGACGGCGAAGAATTTATCTATGTTATAGATGGCGTTGCGGCCCTTAAAATCGGAGAGGATTCATTTGATCTTGAACCCGGGGACAGCGTTTACTATCTTTCAACTGTGCCGCACCAGATTGCTTCTAAAAAAGGCAAGGCAACAATATTAGCGGTGCTTTATGAAGGATAACTTAGTACACATATTTAAATACGATTACGTATAATGATGCGTTCATTTATCCAATTTTCAGGTGTATGAAATAAGTTTGAAGGCACTTATAAGTCTTCAACCCATCAGGGGTAGACACCTATATATTAATTATGTCACTGTATTTACGAATCAAAGTACTTAGATTAAAGGAGACTTATTGATGCCCGGAACAGCCAAAACGCCTGAAGACCTGAGCCATGAAGATAAGGCACGTCTTGTTGTTGACATGTTTCACAGGATAATAATCCATTATGCCCTTTGGTTTGCCGAGATAAAACATCAGATGGGCATGGAGAAAGCTCTTGAAATACTTGGAAATGCGTCGAAAAGAAGTTATGTTTATCAGATGAAAAGGCTTTCCAGGGTTCTTGAATTTGAGATGAAGGATGATCTGCCTGCGCCTTTGCTGGAAATGCCGGCAGAATCGGTTCAGGAACTTATGGACAGTGTTGCGTTAAACTGGCTTGCAAATGATGGCATATGGTTTCAGGCAGTAGAATTTACCAGCGGTATGAACGATGCCAAGCGGTGCAACGATTCCTGCTGGGCGCATTTTTCTCCATTCGAAGCCTGGTCAATAAAAAAATTTCTTAGCCTTCCTGAAAATTCCGGGCTTGAAGGTTTAAAAAGGGC
>JADFVM010000353.1 GCA_015222555.1 Pseudomonadota bacterium | reverse complement strand
CAATGTAGGCATTCTTGATCTGTGGAGGTTGGTAGAAAGGTGCTAAGAATTAACTCCTATTCTGTAGCATTATAACGGGAGACTTTGAAGTATCCTCCCTTGAAAAAGGAAGTATAGGGGGATTTAAGAAAAGCCGGAGATCCGCCGCAGGCTGGGAGTAAATTCTCGTTAATGATATTATGTTAAGGCTGGCTTTGACGTCAGCCTGTAGTTAAGGCCAACGGGAGAGCGTTGGAATGCAGAAAAAGCCAACCTATGAAGAACTGGAACAAAGAGTCAATAAATTAGAGAAAGAAGCCACAAGGCGCAAGAAGGCCGAAGAGGCGCTGGCAGAATTACAGCGATACACAAGGGAACTAATTGAAGCTGGTCTGGATCCCTTAGTGACGATCTCCTTTGAGGGTAAGATTACAGATGTGAACCGTGCAACCGAGTTGGCCACCGGATATCCCAGGGACAAGCTTATAGGGACGGATTTCTCAGACTACTTCACTGACCCCCGGAAAGCACGTCAGGGCTACCTGCAGGCACTCAGGGAGGGACACGTCCGTGATTATCCATTAGAGATCAGGCATTGTGACGGAAAAGTCACGCCTGTACTCTATAATGCCTCGGTCTACCGTGACGCGAAAGGAGATGTGGCCGGAGTGTTTGGCACTGCCCGCGACATCACCAAGCTAAAAGAGGCCGAGGAAGCGTTACGAAAAAACGAAAAGAGACTGAAGGCCTTGCTTGCCGAACTCGCTGTCAAGAACGAAGAACTTGATTCCTTTGTTTACAGGGTCTCTCATGACCTCAAGAGCCCTATCGTCACCATCGATGGTTTCGTTGGCGCCTTGAGAGAAGATTTCGGGGATGTCCTCTCAGAAGACGGAGAGAAATACCTAAGGTACATAAGCGATGCCGCTCGAAAAATGGAGCTCTTGATCAAAGACCTGCTCGATCTCTCCCGCATCGACCGCGTAACCCGAAAAAAGACAGAGTTCCATTTTGCCAGGCTCGTAAAAGATGCCCTCAAAGCACTTCAACCTCAAATCAAGGCGCGGGGCATTGTGGTTAACATCCAGGAAGACCTCCCGGTCGTTTACGGTGAAAGAAGGCGATTGGGGCGGGCAGTGGATAACCTGTTGACAAATGCGATAAAATATATTGGAAAAGAGAATCCATCTCCCTGTATTGATGTAGGGGTCGAAGAACAGAACAGCCAAAAGGTATTCTTTGTCCGCGATAACGGCATTGGCATTGAACAAAGGGATTTTGATAAGATTTTCAAGGTGTTCCAGCGGCTCCCATCCGCGAAAAAACAGGTCGGAGAGGGCACTGGCGTCGGTCTGACGATTGTGAAGCGAATCATCGAACACCATGGAGGAAAAATCTGGCTTATATCAGAGCCCGGGAAAGGAAGCACATTTTACTTCACCCTTAAAGACAAGGAGGCTTGAACATGCATTATGAACCTTCCAACATTTTGCTTGTAGAAGATGAGGAAGCACATGCTGAACTGACCAAGCGGAAAAGATCATACAAGTCGAATTTTACTGGATGATACTTAACCAGCCGCCTTCCTTGGAAACATAAGCATTTTGCAGGGCCTGAAGTGTTAGATTCGGAAGGATTTAGGAGATGGAACCATTAAAGGTCGTAATCATT
>JADFVM010000006.1 GCA_015222555.1 Pseudomonadota bacterium | reverse complement strand
GGCATGGGAGTTATAATTGTTCCAGGAGTCTATCGGACTTAGGTAATTGTAGCGAGGGAAAGTTGTTTTGAGGTAGATTTTTCGATCATTTGAGGCGCATAGCCTTAGCTACGTAACGAAAAGGATCGGGAAATCTGGCCAAAATAGTTTTTCCGCAGTAAATTATTCCTAAGTCCGACAGACTCCTAGATTTTCATCAAGCAGCTCTTTCACTCGTCGCTCCAATTCATCCCGTACTCGGCGATAGGTCCCTATCTCCATTCCAATGGGATCAACGACGGCCCAGTCTATTTTACGCCCATTAAACGTTCTCGGACATATTACATCTGTTTTTCTGTAAGACATAGAGACAACGATGTCAGCCCACTCGATCATCTCCTTCGTCAACTGATCTGAAGTCTGATTGGAAATGTCGATCCCGATTTCCATCATCACCTCTTTCGTTGGCGTTACGACACGGCCCAACGCTGATGTGCCGGCACTTTTCACCTCTACCCTACCATTGCTATAAAACCTTGCAAATCCCTCGGCCATGGGACTTCTGCAGGCATTGCCGATACAAACAAATAATATTTTCATATCAACCCTGTT
Organism: Pseudomonadota bacterium; assembly: GCA_015222555.1. Classification (GTDB taxonomy): domain Bacteria; phylum Desulfobacterota; class JADFVX01; order JADFVX01; family JADFVX01; genus JADFVM01. The sequence continues at coordinate 9,734 of JADFVM010000006.1, read as the reverse complement.
TCCTCATTCTTCGTCCAATTGTATATAATGCATGGGCAAGCAGTTACCCGTTTTAGTCCTCTATACTTTAATCGCAAAGCGGCAGCTTCACTGTTATAGTTGTGCCCTTGCCCAGCTCACTTTCAACAGACACATCGCCACCATGAAGATCTACAAAATGTTTCACAATGGCCAGACCAAGTCCCGTTCCTCTTTTTTTTGTCGTGTAGAAGGGGATAAAGATATTCTCCAGATTTTCCTGAGAAATCCCACTACCTGTGTCGGAAACATTGATTATCAGGTTTTTTTCTTCCTCAGTGAGCGATAAAGTGAGCGTTCCACCCCTTTCCATCGACTGAATTGCATTATTGACAACATTCACGATCACTTGTCTTATCTTTACCTCATCGCCTTTAAATGAAGTACATTGTTTCGGTAATTTTTTTACAACTTTAACACCATTTTCATTTATTTTTCCGTTAAAAGAAAAAAAGACTTCGTCAACTAAAGCAAGACAGTCAAGAGGTACTTTACTAACTTTTCCACTTTTACCATAATCGAGCAGATCAGTTGTAATGGAAGTAAGGACATCAATACTTTTCCCCAGGATATTAAATGTTTTTCTAACCTCTTCACTCTGACTTAACTCTTCGTCAAGACATTCGTAAGCCATATTTATGCTGCTTAATGGATTTCTTATCTCATGGGCAATCTGGGCTGACATCTCTCCCATCTCGGCCAGACGCCGCTTATGCTGGAGTTCTTCCTCTACACGCTTGCGCTCGGTAATGTCTTCCTTAACGCCAAAATAATTCGTAATCTCTCCCCTTTCATTTACAATAGGCGCTATTAGCGCCTCTTCCCAGAAGAACTCCCCGTTCTTTTTCTTATTATACAATTCTCCCTTCCACTCTTTACCGGATGATATCGTTTCCCAGAGCTCTTTATAAAATTCTGTTGACTGTTCACCCGACTTGAGCATTCTAGGATTTTGGCCTAAGGCTTCTTCATTGCTAAAGCCTGTTACTTCAGCAAATTTTGGATTTACATACTCAATATCACCTTCGAGGTCAGTTATCAATATGCTTGCCGGGCTCTGCTCTACAACCATTGACAACTTATGTAACATCTCTTCCGCCTCCTTTCGAGCAGTGATATCTCGGCATGTATAAAGAATAGTCCCGCCATTGATTGACACACATTTTACACTTACAAGGACAACATGCTCTCTTCCGGCCTTATCCACAATGCTCTGTTCGATGTTTGACAGTTCTCCTAATCTATCCAGTTCACCTGGCACGAATAGATCATTGCCAAGCAAAGCAGCAATATTGTCAAATTTTGCCACATCTTCTAAGGAATAGCCGAAAATCACATCGACATTTGGACAAATAAAGGTAAATCTACCGATATCATTAGTTACGAATACAGCATCTGAAATACTGCTAAGAGTAAGACGATGCAGCTCTTCCGACTTTTTTAGGGCCTCTTCCGCCAGCTTGCGCTCGGCAATCTCAAAATGTAACTCTTCGTTGGCTCTCCTGAGCTCTACAGTCCTTTCTTTAACTCGCAGCTCTAACTCATCATGTGCTTTTTTAAGCGCCTCTTCCGCGGATCTGCGCTCGGAAATTTCACTTTCCAGCTGATTGGTATAGGCTTCAAGCTCTTTCTGAAGTCTCTCTTTTTCCTCTTTGTCACTGTGATGTTCACATGCATGCAAAATCGTTTTATTCAGCAATGCCGCATCTATCTCATCTTTGAGCAGGTAGTCATAGGCGCCCAGTTTTATTGCCTTGGCAGCTATTTTTTCATCGCCACCACCTGTAACCACAATGGTAGGAAGATTATCACCATGATCCAGAATATGTTTAACGAATTCAAGGCCACCCATTCCTGGCAGATGGATATCAACGAGACAAATGTCATATTTGTGGGTTTTTAATCTATTAACAGCCTCTTCAGCCGTTAGGACATGTGAGATTGAACATGATATCTCATAGGATTGTAAGTAATGTGAAAAGATATCAACATCGTCGTTGTTGTCATCAATGATTAATATTTGTAATTCTTTCTTATCCATTCAGCGGCTCTTTGTCTTTACCTTTCTGTCACAGAATTGATCGGAAGAGATGACAGGATTATATCATCAATCAGGATGTAAACCTAATAACTTTAGCTACTGCTTTAATCCTCTGGGGGGGTCTTTTGGATTTTGCGTTGAATACTTTTCAGGCAAAAAGTACTTATCTCTTGGGTTAAATAGTGAGGTCACATTTATTTGCAGATTGAAAAGTCGACTCGATGACAAAGCTATTGCAAACTCAAATCGGTATCAAGCTCTATCCCCTCTTTTTCGCACTTGACCTTGACTTTTCTATTCTCATCAATGCAGAAAGCCACATCAACAGTTTCTTCAAGAGGCTCATTAAAAGTGATGGTAACAATCTTTAATGCTTTCAGTTCTACATCTTTTTCGCTTTGTTTCAGATACTGCCTTATGAGCTCTTTTCCCGACTCTTTCACCCATCGCCTGGCAATAAGTGCCTCGGGAACTTCGTAAAGCTCTACATAGATTTCACTCTGTACTCCAAGGGTTCTTGCAGGTTTCATTCTGAAGGTCTTTTCAAAAGGCAGGGACATCCCTTTTTCAAGCAATATTTCATAAGAATATCGATCCTTCTTATTTTCACTTTTATAACGCAGGGCATAGGCCATTCCGAGATGCCTGTCAATGACATCCTTGGTCCCGTAAATAGTCGCGCCTTTAACAACGGCAGTAAGGGGACTATGATCATAGATTGCATTTTTCTCTGCCAGATGGGGAAAAGTATGGGCTATTTTAGCCTTAAAAGAAGGGATCAGTGAAGCCCCTCCGGTGAGAAGGACTTCTTCAACCATTTCTTTTTCTATACCCACCTTTTTCGCTTTCCTGAGCACATAGGAAATGGCCCTGTCTACGTTATTATAGAAACCGTGAGAAGACAGGATCTCCTCAAAAGTTTCCCTCGTCACATCACAAACTTTCCTGCCCTCCCATTCAAAGGGGACAGTTTTATAATCGGACAGCGATACTTTTATCGCCTCTGCCTTTTCCAGAAGTTCATAGGATATGTCATCTTCAGCAAGTCCGCATACTTCTGCCAGGTACTCTGCCAACCAGGAATCAACATCACGCCCCCCCAACATTTTTGATCTGTCCGGCTTTGCAACAACATGCACCCTGTCGACATTTAATCTCAGCAACATGATATCCAGCGTACAGCCTCCAAAATCGAAGACAATAACAAGCTTGTCTCTATTTTCGGCTACGTTATAACCGATGGCCGCAGTCAGAGGCTCCTCAACAATATCGATACTGCCACTGCCTGTTACGTCTTTTACAATTTCATGAATCGCTTTACCATAGTCGATGAAGCCAACAGGAACGGTGACACAAATCCTTTCTGTCACCTTGCTGCCAAGACGGGACAGCAATCCCTTTTGGGGTTGTGTGCTTTTAATATGCTCATAGAGTGAACGGAAATATCTTTCCATTAACTCTTTGCCTCGCGGATCACCTTCAAGAAGCATCTTTTTAATGTTTATGTAATTCATTCTTTTTAGAGCTTCTGTTCCGATTTCACCCGTTTCAGGATTAATTAACGTTGGTATACTGTTATAGTCTCCATACTTCTTGGATATGGCGTTCAGCGGTAGATAGTCAGGTTCACCGTCCCACAATTTTCTCATAATAACGGTATTGGTTGCGCCAAGGTCTATAGCCAGCGTATTGACTGCGGTTTGACTCTTCTTGCCTGAACCGGCATCTGTCGCTATATCAAAAAAAGATTCTTTGATAGCAATCGGCCTTTCAACTTCCCGCCCATGGTGTTCCTTCATCAATGCCTCTACATGAGCAATGACTTTCCTCACAGTATCCCGCAAGACCTTTGGCCTCGCCCAGACATGAGCATAGGGTTTTAACATCTCGAGCAAGCGGATGTCATTCAATTCCATAGTCAATTTTTCAAGCTCTGCAGAAAATAACCTTGCAATTTTTTCTCTTGAATACATCTTTTTCTTGGAGTCTTTCAACTTCTTTTCTTCAACGACAATCAGGTAATCGAAGACATCGATTATTTCCATGTCAGAGACGCGACTCTGAAAGGTGAAGAAAGGGAGAATATTTTCTATGGTTCTTAAAATCTGCGAAGAAAACTCCGGTGTTTTTGGAAACTCCTGAAGTATTTCAATGAGGGCATACTGTCTGGCAAAAGGGTCATTCATGGCCAGGACAGCATTCAATGCTTCAGAAAGGGTCTTTTTATATAGAGGAAGAAAGTCATCTGTTTTCGGAAGGGCCTCTGCAATAAAAAAGAGGGCGTATTTTTTATAAAACGCCTCTTCAATGAGGTCACTCGCTTCAATGGCAATTTCTATAGCTTCTTTATACAGCTTGAGAAACTCCCCCTTTTTAGGGAGCGCCAGCGTGACGCCGAAGAAGGTGTTGTTTCTGTAAAACTTGTAATCGCACATCTTCGGAAGGCCCTTTGCAATAAGAGGGAGAGAATATTTTTCATAACCTGCCTCCTTTGAAAGGCCGAGGCAAACCCGCATGGCATGGAGTGAAAGCGCCTCAAACTGGGGCCGGTTTCTGAGCTTGTTTGAAATGTTTACCAGCCCTATTCGTCTTTCAACATCATCATCAACCTTGTCAGTCACGTCGATGGCAAGCGACATTACTTTGAGATATAGAGTCATCAATTCCGGTCTATCAGGGAGACTATCTGCCAGACGGAGGATAGTTGACTTTTTGTGTTTCAAATTGTCTATGGATTGCGCCGCGTCAATAACCGATCCTGCAGCATCGATGATGACGGGAAAGGCTTCCTCTGACTGTGTGACGATATTAATGAACTCTGTGAGGGAAAAGGATCGCTCTCCGGGAACATCAATTTGTTTAATCAGTTCCAGGCACGACCTGTAAATATCCAGGTCAATGTTATTTGAAGGGAGATTCCTAAGGAATTGAAAAACAGACTTTTTGAGTTCTATTGAATCAGACGCGCTTTTGGATGTATCAATTATGTCGTTTAGCTGGGTTTCAAAGTTCATATACATTCATTCTATGCTATTTTACTAAAACCGGTTTCTGTCACGTTGCCATCCTGCCCGATAATGACCTCAACCTTTCCTGGCATATAAAAATCATCTACATTATAACGTTTTGTGAAAAAATGGAATTTCTGGTTTGTTGAGCCTCTGGCAAGCAAGGTTTTTTCCTTATGTTTCCTATCGTATCTGCCGTCGATAAGGACATCGACAAAATCAAATATCTCTTCCATTCCATCGATGGCAGAGAGTTCATCATAAGTGAAACCGGTATATACTACCGTTGTAAGGCCATAATCATTTTTGGCCGTCTTTAAGAGCTGATGAAGTTCCTCTGCCTGTAAAAAAGGTTCTCCACCACTAACAGTGAGCCCTTCCATGCCTTCTTCAAGGTGCTTGTGAAAAATCTCCTCCGCTGTATAAAGAGAGACCATTTTGAAAACCTGGGTCTCGGGATTAAAACAGTCCCGGCATCGGGCGCCACAGCCCTGAAAAAATACGACCATCCTCGAGCCTGGCCCGTTGATATCGGAACGTGGAATAATCGAATGGATGTTAATTTTCAGCTGCTCTTCCATTTGAGATGGCCTTACTTATTACTGTCTATGTTGATTTTCTCCACCGCATCATCGTGTTCCTTGATGGAAAACTTTTCGACTTTGCCGAGGACTTTTGCCAGATGGTCTGCGATTTCCTTGCAATCGCTGAAAACCGTTGAGTCTATCTCAACCTTTCCGTCTGGCGTAATTTTAATTTTGATTTCCTTATCCATGAACATTTCCTTTAAGTGAAGAACAGCTCAGGCCTTCAACATTATCCTGATTTCCCCGGCAACCTCGTTTTCCGTAGCGATCTCAAAATCAAGGGGGAGGTTTTCCTTTATTGTTTCATAAGCATAGATCTGCTTTAGCCTTTGTGCAAAACGCTCAGCCACCCTTGCATCCCCGGCGACCTGATAGTTACCCGATCTCTCCTTAACGATGTTCAGGATATCTCCATCGCGATTAACTTCAATGGTCTCTTTATTCTTGTTGCAGTCAAAAACTTTTATCTCACCCCGGTTCTGCAGTTCTTCAAGGGCACAGATAATTAATTCCATATTACTTAATTCCGTATTAATAACCGTATAAAATGACATGTCACTCTCCCCTTTTAAGAAAGCTCATTGGCATTAAAAAATTTAATCATCGCATCGCTGTTCATCACCATGTTATCAACAATGGTGTCAACGAGCTTCATCAAGACCTCCTTGTTGCTGGAGATAACACCCTCAGTCTCTTCCTGCACACTGGAAAGGATCCTCTGTATGTCATCAAGTATCTCTTTTCCAGAGATGAGAGCATAGTCCTGGAGTTCAATGAGGCTCGTATTTCTCATCAGTTCACCGAAGCCATATTCAACAACCATTTTCTTTGCCAGCGCCGTCGCCCCGGTCAGATCCTGAGATGCGCCCACAGTTTTCAGGTCTGCGCCACAAACCTCATCTTCGGTAACCATTCCCCCGAGGATAACGCCTATTTCATTTTCCAGGTCCCTCTTTGTGCGGGTATTGATCATTGACTCGTCTTTGGGGATGAAGACAGATGAGCTTCTATAATTATCTATACCGATGAAAACAGGCACCTCTCTGAAATGATGCCACATCATAAGGACATGCCCGGCCTCGTGAATAGCGATACTTCTTTTTTCCGCATCGCTCAAGATTTCGGCTCGCTGCATAAAAAGAGAACGGGAGGCCGGCCTTGCCCTTTGGTGGCTCCATTCCCTCAACTCTTCGATTTCCTCTTTTTTCAACAAAGACAGCGGCGTAATTTTTCTCAATGAGGTGACAAGTGTATCCTGAGACAATTCAATTTTTGTCAGAGAATCTATTCGTGACTCCGCCTCTACCGTGTCCTTATCTCCGTGAATTTCATTAAAGGTCGTTACAATGGCATCCTTGACCGCCTGTTCAATTTCAGCACCCGTAAAACCCTGGCTGTTTTGAGCAAGCTCTTTGAGATCCAATGCCGAGGCATTCTGCATTCTCTTTTCAAGGTGGATTTTAACGATCTCCTCCCGTTCTTCCGTACTGGGCAGATCGACAAAAAAGACCTCATCATAACGTCCCTTACGCCATAATTCGGGCGGAAGATTTTTCGGTTCGTTGGCTGTAGCAATGACAAAAACAGGTTTTTCCTTTTCCTGAAGCCATGTAATGAAGGTACCGAAGACCCTAAGCTGAGTACCGGAATCACCCTGAAAACCTGTCACACCGCCAAAAGCCTTGTCTATTTCGTCAATCCACATAATGCATGGGCTCAGCGCCTCTGCAAGTTGAATGGAAAGCCTGATGTTTTTTTCGGACTCTCCCACAGTGGAACCAAAGACTTTACCCACATCCATCCTCAAGAGTGGAAGATTCCAGATACCTGCGAGGGCCTTACAGCAAAGGCTTTTACCCGAACCCGGCACACCGATAAGCAGTAATCCTTTGGGCACATCAAGGCCAAGAGCCTCAATTTTGTCTTTACTGAGACGAAATACATGCTCTCGTTCAATAAACCAGCTTTTTATTTCGTCCAGTCCACCGATATGTTCCAGCGCTTCCTTGTGGGGATAATAGTCGAGGATCTTCTGTTTCTTAATGATCTGCTGTTTTTCATCCTGAATAAATTTTAGACAGGTTTCGTTTAAGACACCCTCATTGAGGCTGACAACCTTTCTGACAACACGCTTGATATTATCCATAGAAAGGCCCTGAAGTGATTTGTAAAGGACAGACTTGGTTGACTCGTGCCACGTTGCCGGAATGAGATGGCCATAGGTTTTTGATACCATCTGTTCTATTTCATTATAATCCGGCAGAGACAGCTCTAGAACGATAATGTCCTCTTCCAGCTCAGGCGGTATCTCTCCAAGAGTGGGAGAGACAATACAGACACTGTTAAGGGAGCGCTCTTCGTCCATTGTTCCTGGAAGATCCCTGAATCTGCGTAAAAACTCATGTGAATTAAAATAACCGGCAATATCCTTGAGAAGGAAAAGATTATTTGCCTCATCTTTTTTAGTGATTCTTTCTTCAATGGCCGTAAGAATCTTTTCTCTGCCCACTGGCTCCTTTTTCTTTTTTTCACTGCTGTATAGACCCTTGGAAACAGACCATGACCAGTAATGAACATCCATGGTTTTACATAGGTTTTCAACGATCTTTTCGACGCGCCTTTCCTCAAAGGAAACAAGCCAAAGGACAGGATATCTCGCTTCTATATGGATCTTAATTTCTTTTTCAAAATCTGTAGTATTCACTTATTTTCCATTCCTCTTTAATTTTAAAGAAGTCATTCTCACATAAATGGACTATGCTGTCAATTTACATTTACCCCTGCTAATTAGATTTTCCAAAGAGAGAGAAGTTTCGGGAATAAACAAGAAATATGTTTAACAGAAAGGGCATTCACATGCTGTCATTTTCTTTTCGGTAAACAAAAGTATCCATTAATTAATCAACACAATCTGTATGTCCATCACATTAGTTCCAGTCGGGCCGGTAATAAGCAAACCCTCTGTTTTTTCGAAGAAACTGTATGAATCGTTATTATTCAGATAGACCTTCATGTCACAACCTTCCTGCTGCGCAATAACATCGCTCTGGCCATCCACAATAGCACCAGCCGCATCAGTGGGACCATCCGTACCGTCCGTGCCTGCCGAGAGCAAAGCAATCCCTTCAATACCTTTGATTCTTTCGGCAAAGGCCAGGGCAAACTCCATGTTTCGTCCCCCTTTACCCTGCCCCTTAACATGGACCGTAGTTTCACCACCCGAGATGAAGCAAAGCGGTTTATTTCCTCCTCCCGATTTTTTCTTTTTGATGGCAAAGTCTGCTAAAGTTAGCGCAGCTTCCCTTGCCTCCCCTTCAATCCGACTCGACCTTATCTCAGTTATAAAACCCAGTTCCTCAGCCTTTAATTTCGCCCCTTCAAGAGCAGACATAATATTGCATATTATATCATTTTTAACTCTGCAAAACATTTCATCGCCTGCTTTAGGCGTATCGCCAACCAATCCTATGGACCCGGCGCTTAGCATGTTCAATACTGAAGGTGGCGTTTGATCTCTTATTTCATATTTTTCCATTACACGCAATGCATCCAAATAATTGCTTGAGTCGGGCACTGTCGGTCCTGATGCGATGACATCGAGGGAATCTCCGATGACGTCCGAGAGGATAAAGGATATGACCGAAGCCGGTGCGGCAATCTCAGCCAGCCTGCCGCCCTTCACTTTAGAAAGGTGTTTTCTCACGCAATTCAGGTCTTTAATGTCTGCACCTGCCCTTAAAAGCAGATTTGTTGTCTTTTTCTTGTCTTCAAGTGTAATCCCGTCACAGGGAGAAACAAGAAGGGAAGAACCACCTCCCGAGATAAGACAAAGAACAAGTGTGTCCTCATCGGCGTTCTCGAGCAGGTCTATTACCTCCCGCGTTGCAATAATACCATTCTCATCGGGCAATGGATGCGAGGCCTCATAGAGTTTTATCCTTTCCAGCTCACCGCCATGATCATATTTTGTGATTGCAACACCTTCATTGATAATGTCTCCCAGGGTCTCTTCCACAGCTTTGCACATGGAATAGGCAGCCTTGCCCGCAGCTATTACAAAAAGCCTCTCGAAGCCTGTTT